>JAVCCW010000029.1:0-300000 GCA_030765235.1 Candidatus Gorgyraea atricola
AGCGCATTGCCGAAAAACAACGCGTCCGCGAACAAAAACTCCAGGCAAGAGAAGAAAAGCTCCTGAAATCAAAAAGAGCCAAAGAGAACCGCATCGCGGAAAAACAACGCGTCGGAGAAGAAAAACAGCGCGCCCGCCAGGAAAAAATAGATAACGCTATAGAGCTCAAGAAAGACCGCCTCGCCGAAAAACAACGCGTCAGGGAAGAAAAACAACGAGAACACCAGAAAAAGATAGATGAGGCCAGAAGAGCAAAGGAACAAAAACTCCAGGCAAAGCAGGAGCGCATAGAAGAAAAGCAGCGCCTGAGAGAAGAAAAGCGAAGAGCCAGAGAAGAACGCAATGCCAGAAAAAAAATCGAGCGTCAACAAAAGCTTGATAAAAAGAGGCAGAACGCGAAATGACCAATATAGTATTTAAAAAAATAAAAGTCGCCTGTAAGGTTGTTTTATCGATCCCTTTATGTCTTTTACTGGTAACCGGCAGCGCGTATAGCAGTGGAACGGAAACAGGAGATGATGTTTCCGCTCTTATGCAGGAATTTAAGGAGCTCAAGCAGAAGTTTGGAGAAATGGACGATCTTAAGAAGAGGGTAGGCGAACTTGAGAAAAAGGTCTCCAGTCAGGAAGAGATAATAAAACGCCAGAAGAGGGCATTGGAAAAGGCGGGAGAGATCGCGCCTGCCATAAAAGAAGCAATGATGCCTCCGGAGAAAAAGGTCCTTGTAAAGAGTTTTATATTAGAGGGCGTAAATTTATTTGACGCAAAGGATTTCGAGCCGATCCTTGGCAGGTACCGCAATAAGGAGCTAGGCCTGAGGGATCTAAAAAAGGCAGCGGATGAGATAACTAATTTTTACCGCGGCAAAGGTTATATTACGAGTTTGGCATACGCGCCGAATCAGGAGATATCTGATAATACAGTCGAATTCAGGATCATAGAAGGCCAGGTCGGTGAGATAAAGATCGAGGGCGGCAAGCATTATAAGGAAAAGCCAATAGCATGGAAGTTTAAGGTGGAAGAAGGCCAGATACTGGATTATAACCGGCTTGAAAAGAATGTAAAGCGCCTGAATAAACAGCCTGACAGGACTGTAAAAACAGTACTTTTGCCCGGCAAGGAACAGGGGACCTCGGATATAGTGGTAAAGATGCAGGAAGAAAGCTCACCCCAGCATGTTTATCTGGAATACAAAAACAGCGGAACAAAGGTTACAGGCAAGAACCGTTTTGCCATGGGCTATGTTAATAATAATTTATTAGGACACGAGGATATGTTTTCTATAAAAGGCCAGGTAGGTCAGAATTATGATAAGGTAAACGCGGTAGTAATGGATTATAACTTTCCTATAAACACTTATGACACGCGTGTTGGTGCATACGGACTTTACAGCCACGCTGATATAGGCGGGCAGTTCCAGATCATCAGTCCTGAAGGAGAGGCAGCTGCGTTCGGACCTTATATAACACATCCTCTTTTTGATAAGAATCTTTCTGATCCTGTCGCAATGAATGTAAGCGGTAATATTACAGCTGGATTTGACTGGGTAAGCGTGCGCAATAAGATACTAGGTAATGAAACCAGCCACGACGAATTACGCGTTCCCAAGATCGGCTTAGGCATCGATGAAAAAGACAGCAGGGGAAGGACATTCCTTTCAAACGAGGTTCGTTTCGGCATGGATAATTTTATGGGGTCGCTTGACGAATATGATGAGAGCGCGAGCCGGCTTAACGCGGGAGGCGAGTTCGTGAAATACACAGCTTCATTGAGCAGGATCACCAAGCTCCCGTTTTCAAGCATGCTGATCTCATCTTTTAAACTTCAGCTCACTGATAATCCTCTGGTTAATTCAGAACAGTTGAGCCTTGGCGGAGTAAATAGCATAAGGGGCTTTCCTGAAAACGACTACCTGGCTGATTACGGCTGGTTCTCAAATATAGAGTTTAGGACGCCGGCGTTTTTCTTTCCTTCAGCGCTTAAGGTGCCGTATGATAAAAAAGCTACTTCTTTAAAAGACGCTGTCCAGCTGGTATATTTTGTCGACTTTGGAAAAGGAAACCTTAAATTCGATAGGGCCGGAGAACAAAGAAATGATATCATGATCGGGGCAGGTATTGGCCTGAGATTTGATTTATATAAACATTTAAAAGGCAGGATCGACTGGGGATTTCCTGTAGGTAATGAAGAACCTAGCGACAATTCCTCGAATACTGTATACATGAGTATTCAGTGCGATTTGTGGTAATTTATAACGTGTATTGACTGAGGTCCCTGAGCTGTACCTCATTGAAAATAGTTTAATAGCCATATATTCTCAGGGAATATATGGCTATTAAAATATATAATATAGGCTAGATATAAAAGAAAGAGGGGAAAACATGAAAAAGATCATTATGAAATCCTTCCGTGGCATTTTAATCTTTACATTAACAGGAATGATGACTTTTTTTAATGTGCCGATCCCCGCGATGGCAGGAGATCTGCCCTCTGATCCGGATGTCCAGATCGGAAATCCTATTATCACGGTCGATCAGAACGAAATGACTGTTGACGCGGGCCAGTTTGATAAGACCTGGATAGACTGGATGGGCGGGTTTAATATAGGCGCTGAGAATATAGTCAATAATCTGGGCCCTTCCGCGGCCGCCGCGATATTACATAATGATCTAAGCGGCGCTATATCTAATATACAGGGTATATTAAACGGTAATTGTCAGGTATTCCTTATGAATCCTAACGGAATACTCTTTTCTCCTACCGCGCAGGTCAATGTAAACGGTTTTGTCGCGTCTACTCTTCAGATGGCTCAGAATGATTTTATAAATGATAGCTATATACTTCAGACAGGCGCGCTTCATGATCCAGCGCTTATCATAAACCAGGGCGAGATCAACGCGCTTAACAGAGGCAGTGTTACACTGGCAGCCGGGGCGGTCAGGAATACAGGAACTATCAATGCCAATCTTGGCACAATAAACCTGGTATCAGGAGACAAGGTAACGCTGAATATAGCAGGCGATGGGAGCATACAGGCGGCAGTGAGTGAAGGCGTATTGGATAATGTATATGACCATAATGGAAGTAAGGTGGATATAGGCGTTGATAACGTTGGAGCGCTCAATGCTAATGGCGGCACAATATACATAGAAACAGATGCTGTAAATGATGTATTTGATACACTCATCAACCAGGAAGGTATCGCGCGCGCGGGTTCTATGGTAGAGCGCGATGGGAAGATCGTATTAGTTTCCGATAGTGACGGTATAGTGCAGAATACAGGGACTATTGATGTATCGGGTATAGAGGACGGCGCGTCAGGTGGTGATATAGAAGTTACAGGCGATATGGTCGGCCAGTTTGGTGAAGTTTATGCTGATGCAATGGGTGACGCGGATGCGGGAAATATAGATATATGGGCGAGCGATGTTGTGGCGTTAAGTTCTGACAGTTTAACCACTGCTAATGCGGATGTAAACGGTGATGGCGGCGAGATAATAGTATTTTCACCTGATACGGCAGTAATTTGGGACGGGGCAAGACTTGAGGCAAAAGGCGGCGTAAATGGCGGTGATGGCGGATTTATCGAGACTTCAGGCAAAGAGCGTTTAATCGTAGGAGATGTATATGTTTCTACAGCTGCTCCAGCGGGAAATTCAGGTCAGTGGTTACTTGACCCGTGGGATGTTACTATAAGCGACTCCGCAACTGGTGCCAATATAGCAGGAGACCCTGCTTGGGTTCCTACCGGCGCTGACGCTAATATCAATATAGCAGCCATAGAAGCTGTCCTTGATAACAATGCCGGCGCTGTAACTGTTACTACCGGAGTAACTGGCGTGGAAGATGGCGATATTACTATAAGCGATCCAATCGATGTCCATCTGGAAACTCACGGAGGAGCTACAACTTCTTCCCTTACTTTAACTGCTGCTGAAGAGATCATGTTTATGGGTGATGGAAATGTTACTGTAACCGGTGATAATGCAGGTGATCAGTTCACTCTTGATCTGAATGCTGGAACTACGGTTACTGTTAATACAGATATTACCGCGTCAACAGGCATATTAGTATTTGACAGCACAAGCAGCGGCACTTTCGCAGTGTCTTCAACAGGAACTATAGTGACTAATGGCGGCAGTGTTACCATAGTCGCTGATGATAGAGTTCAGCTTAATGCCGCGAGCGCGATCAGTTCCGGCGCGGGTAATATAAATATTACTTGCGCTTCAGGATATCTTGATGTCATAAATTCCGGAATCGTCACTACATCAGGCAATGTAGATATTGACCTTACAAGCGGTTACATTGAATCTGTTGAAGTGTCTGACGCTACCTCTAATATTACGACAACAGGAGGTTCTATCACATTGGAAGCCAGTACTGGAATTTATGATTCAGCGCATAACGCTGGTTTAGATATAGACTCCGCAAGCGGAGCTGTTAACCTTACCAATGATGGCACAGGTGCCGTAGAAGTAGATTATGTATCAGCGGATGCTGATACAGTGACATTGACGATGTCTCAAACAGGCGCGGGCAATATTACCTATGACAGTTTGTCAACCGGAATATTAACGCTTGCCGCATCTGCATCAGCTAATGGCACTTTTGTAATTAGTAATGACGCAGGTATAAGCGTCTCAGGAGTATTAAATACCAGTGCCGGCGCAACAGATCATTTACTTTTAGAAGCCCTGACAGGGAATATAGCTTTAGGAAATGTGGATAATATTATAACAGCAGGTACTGGCGAGGTTACTGTAAGCGCGCTCGCGGGCAATATTACGGTAGCTGATGCCGCGGCTCAAGATGAGATTGTAACTACAGGTACAGTTGTTCTTACAGGCGCGGCTATAGGCGCTACAAATTCGCTTTCTTTAAATGGAGCGACAGCTCTTACCATTACAGATCTGGATGGCGCAGGAAGTCATATTCAAATCGAAGAATTAACAGGAAGCACCATTGCCGCGACTACTATAACAGCACCTACAGCTACTTCAGGCAATATTGACATAAACTATTCCGGGGCCAATGTTGTTGATATCAATAATGGCCATGTTTTAAATAGCGTAGATCTTTCCAACGCTACGAAATCAACTTTTACTTATACAGCTACAGTGGGGAGCATAAATGCTGTTTCAGTTGATACTGACACCGAGGATACTACGCTTACGGCCGCAGGCAATATTACGACCGGCGCGAGTGGTTCTATAACCGCTGATACGTTGACTTTGGTAACAACTGGCGCCGCATCCAGCATCGGTACAGTATCGGCAACACCACTTACTACTGTGCCGCTTCTTATAGACGCGGTGACAGTTAATGCTACGACGAATTTGGGGCACATAAGTATTAAAGATACAGCCGATGGTATTGCCGTAGGCGCTATAACGACAGCTGGAATTAAAGATGGTTCTGACGCGACACGTATAATTTTAGAAGCTGTAGGTGGGGATATTACTGATTCTGTAAGTGATACTACAGTTGACATTAATGCCTGGACCGCAAATCTTATTACTAGTGAAAATACAGGTAGTTCAATTTACGGTGGGGCTATTGGAGCTACCGGAACTGCTGCTTCAATAGATACTGATGTAAGTGTTTTAAATGCTACTGCTGATAATGGCGGTATTTATATTTATCAACCTGACGATGATGTTGATATTATTCTGGGTAACATTACTGCACAATCAGAAGGTAGGACTCCTTATAAAAATGATAATGGATATATTGTAATAGCAACAACAGGCACTACTACAAGTGATTTTGATATTGAGATTGTTGCCGACGGAGATGTTTTTATGGGTGGCTTAGTTACCTCTCCTGATTCTCTTTCGTTAACTGCAGCAGATAGTATTTCTGATAGTCATGACGGTAATGATTTTGTTGCTGATACATTAAATTTAGTTGCAGGAGGCGGTGGAAGTATAGGTATTGGTCAGAGTGCTAATCCTCTTGAAACAACAGTAGAAACTATAAATGCTACATCGAGCAGTGATGGTGTGTATATTACTGAGGGCATAGGTACTACAGTTGGATTGATAACCGCTAGCGGGTCTAATAATGACGTAACTATTGTTGCAAGTACTGGTAATCTTGTACTTGGACAGATTGACGCCGATGCTATTACTGATGCGGTAGTGACAGTTGAAAGCACGCACGGAGCCATAACTGATAACAATGCCGCCACTGCAAATATTCTTACTGATGGTTCAGCTGGCACGGCAATATTTATCGCCGCGGATGGCATAGGCACTAGCGCTGCTGATGCTGATGTTGATACAACAGTAGCAATTCTTTCGGCAACAACTTCTACAGCAGATACCGCGGGAATCTACATTGATGAGACAGATGCTTTGACTTCCATTACTGTTGAAACAAATAGTAGCGATGTAGGTATTAATTATGATCCTGGAGTGGCTAGAACTGTAAGTTTTGATAGCCAGGAAGATTTATCTCTTTCTTCTGCTGACACTGGAGTGACAACTTTTAGTTTTGAGAATACAGGAGGATTAATTGATTTAGAAGGTATAGGAATTAATACAGGAAGTGGAGTAATAACTCTTACTGCTTCTACTGCAATAACTCAAGCATCTGGCGTTCTTTCTGCGAATGCGGCTACTCTAACCGCGGGGACAAATATTGGTGCGACTGGAGCTGATGCAATAGATACAACTCTTACTACTCTAACATCAGCGGTTACAACCGCTGGTGGAGTGTTTATTAATGATACGGCAAGTGACCTTGCGGTAACTACTGTAACAGCCGGAGGCGATAGCAGCGATGTTGAAATTACAAGTGCGAATAATATTGCTCTTGGAGCAGTTACAGCAACAGGTGATGACGTTACACTTACCGCTACTGATGACGCTATTACAGATGGTAACAGTGATACAGTTAATATTACTTCCGGTACATTGACTGTGGCTGCCGGAAGTTTTGGCGCGACCGACAACGAAATAGAGACAGATGTTTCTACAATGGCCAGTATAATTACAACCGCTAATGCTGGCGGAGTATTTATCAGCGATACAGCAGGCGATGTTACGATCACTACCATAACAGCTGGTGGTACCGGAAGCGATGTTGAATTTACAAGCGTAGGCGATGTTACGCTGGGAGCGGTTACGGCAACGGATGAGGTTACACTTACTGCTACCAGAAAGGACATTACGGATGGCAACGCCGACGTTGCTGGCGATAACGTTACCGCCGTCACTTTGAACGTAGCTGCCGGAAGTTTTGGCGCCTCGGGTAATAAAATAGAAACAGATGTTACTACACTTTCTAGTGTAGTAACATCTAATGGTGGTGTATATATTGATGAAAATGACGGTGTTACGATCACTACTGTGACAGCCGGCGGTAATGGTGATGTTGATATTTTAAGCGGAGGGACTATTTTGCTGGGAGCAATCACAGCATCAGGCGATGATGTTACGCTCAAGACAACAAGTGGCAATATTACAGATAATAATGCCGGTAGCACAAACGTTACTGCAGACACTTTAACTATATCTGCAAGTGGTACTATAGGAGTAGATGGTGATGGTATACTAGAACTTGATGTTGGCCAAATTGTTGGCGATGGTTCTGGAGGAGGTGTTAATGCAGCCGTTAGCGGTAAGCTAGCACTTTCAACAAATTCTTTTCAAGGAGTCACATCAGCAGTAGTCCTTTCGGCTGATGATATAACCATACTTGATGGCACTACCCCTACAATGGGCGCTGGCGGCTCCATAGACCTGACAGCAAACTATGGAAACATTGTTTTTATTGATAAAACCGACACCATTAATTCAAATGGCGGAACAATTATTCTGACAGCAAATTATACTGGTACTCCACCTGATGAGACCATAGATAATGTTTTACCCGGCCGCATTACAATAGGAAATTTGACTTCGGGTGGCGGAACTATAACGCTCCAAGCTTATTCTGATATTACTATTGGGCATTTAAATGCGACAGCTGGAACTGTAAATGTTACAGCAACTAATGGACTTATTCTAGATGGTAATACTGGAACTACTAATATTACAGCTGGTATAGCAAACTTGACAGCGAAAATGCATACAGCTGCGGCAACTGAGCTGGACCGAGAAAACGCCATAGCGGATTATTCCGCGAGCGTAGCGGAGGCAAATGCCAAAGAGTCGCTTAAAAATACATGGGATAGTAACTACACAACTCTTGCTGCTCTTGTAGCGGATACGTTAACGACAAAAAATGCAAGTCAATCTGCTTATGATTCCGCGGTTGCTACTAACACTACAGAGGGCAATCTATATTCCAGCTATTTGTCGACAAGTACTACATATCATGCTGTTAGTACGGCGGCTCAAATAGTTAAGGATATTGCGTCATTTCCTTCGGCTGTTGCTCAAGGTGTACCTCTTACAGGTGATGGCGGAGCGGCATCAGTATTCGCCGGCATTGATTTGGCGTTTTCCGTAGCTGATGCTGCCGCACAGGCTTACGATGCAGTTTTTTTAGACCCTCAAAGTCTAGTCGCGACTACAGCCGAGATTGATCTTAGTACGGCAAACTCGAATCTGGAGTCAGCCACTTTGGATTATAACAATGCGGTAGACATTGCTAACGCGGCCAATGGTTCGCTCAGCATTGCTACGGCTGATTACAATGCCGCTGTTATTGCCCGTGACCATGCTCAGGAGATAAGAACTCAAGCTCTCGCGTCTTTTAATGCGGGCGAGGCTATTTCCGAGCTTGAAATAATCGCCGGGACAGTTAACTTGACGACATCAGGCGAGGCTACCGGAGCCGCGAATGTGACCCTTACCGGTGCGACTGCTGTAGGATTAAACACCATTGGAGATATATCTATAACTAATGCCGCTAGCGCACATGCGACATTAGACCTGGTTACTAGTGATGGAGATATTACCTATACACAAACAGGTGCTGATTACGATGTATTGATAGATGTAGTTACAGCTGATACTACAGATGATACAGTAACTATTACTTCAGCCGGCGCAATCCATGATGATGTCAATGATGGTACTGTAGATATCACAGCAGCAACGATTACTTTAAGCGCTGGATCAGACGGCGTAGGCCAGACAAACGGTTCTCTTGATATAAATGCGACAACAGCATTGAATGTATCTATCTCAGGCGCTGGTAATGGAAGCATAACAATAAATGATACTGCCGGCGACTTACCAATAGGCACGATTACGGCTGGCTCAGGTACAGTTGCCTTGACAAGCGCCGGCACCATTGATGATGCTACTTCTGACACTACTGCTGACATTACTGCAGCTAATTTAGCTTTGACTGCTGCAACTGGCATTGGTGCCGGAGAGGGAATTGAAACGGTAGTGTCAATATATGCGGCAACAACAACAGCTGGCGACATGAGCGTTGATAATGCAGGAACACTTTCAGTAGGCACTGTTGCTGGTGTTACTGGGGCAAGAATTACCGCGGGTGGTACGAGTGATGATATCTTTATAATGACAGCGAGTCCTTTAACAGTAGATGACGCGGTGCTTAATGATGGCGGCGGAAATATTACTCTTATAGCGGATGGTACGGCCGCGTCGGATAAGCTTACCATTGATAACACTATAACTGCTTCCGGTGGCAACGGAAACATTACTCTTTACGCAGGTGAGGATATCGCGCAGGGCGCTTTCGCGATTACAGCCGCGGGTTCAGGTACCATTAATTACTACGCCGGCGTGGATTACAATAGCGGCACGCCTCAAGCAGGGCTTTCTACAGGTTTGAGTGACATAACCATGAATGGAACTCCAGCTACAGCGGTTTCTACCAGCGGGAATATTACAATGACTGCTCCAAGGAACATCGTGCTCGGCATAGTATCAACGTCGGGTAATGTATCAATGACAGCTGATGATTCTACCTATATTGCTTCTGATTCCAGTGGCGGGATCTCAGAAGTTACAGCTGACGGTACAGCGAATATTACCGCTGCTACTGCAACACTCCGCGCCGCAACAGGAATAGGCTCAGGTGATGATATTGAAACGAATATTACTACACTTGATGTTCTAAATTCAATTTCTGGTAACATAGATATAGCTGAGCTGGCTGCCGGCGGGGCATTAGGTATTAATCGGGCAACCCAAAGCGCGCTTGGCAACATAACGATTCAAACACTTGATGGAACACTCACAGTGACAGCGGGGCAAAGTGGTGTAAGCTTAACTACTGGGGCTTTACTTCTTAATGCCGGAGATTCCGGCGCAAGCGGTAATGATAATTTGGCTGTGAACGCGGCAATTGCTTCAACAACAGGCAAAGTAAATCTCGATGCTACCAATGATGTGATATTTGGCGCTGCCGGAGACGTAACTACTACCAGTGGTGAGATCGAAGTCGCTGCTACTGACGCGATCACTATGGTGGATGGGACAGTTCTTGATGCCGGAAATGATCTGATCGACTTAGATGCCGACGAGAATATCGCGCTTGGCAGTTTAGTAACAATTAATGATACAGCAACAGCCATAGATATTAATACCGCAAATGGCGCGGTTACAGACGCAAACAGTACATCAGTAAATATCACTTCTGCTTCCGGTGAGGCAACGATCAAGGCTCAAACCGGCGTAGACACAGACACAACGCTTGGAACTATAGATGTTATAAACGATGCTTCCGGAACAATAAACATAAATGAAACAGACGGCCTTTTGATCAATAGAATCGTACAGACTTTAGATGGCCCGATTGTTGTAACAACAGCAGGAGCGACAACTGTGGTTGCTGCCGGAGGAGGCGTAACAACAGATGCTTCAGGTGCTACTGGTGACAGTATCAGCATTACAGTAGCCGGAGATAGCAGCTTAACCGTTAACGATGCTGTCCTCGCTGATAATGGCACGATTACCTTGGTTGCGGATGATGACGTTATCTTTAGCGCTGATGGTGATGTAGATGCAGGTGTTGGCGCGGCGGGAACAGACGGTGATACCGTCACAATTACCGCGGATAATGACAGCGATGCTAGTGGGACCGGTGGCGCCGTGACATTGGTCGATGGCACACTTATTGATGCAGGTGATGGAACAATTGATGTAAATGCAGATGAGAATATCGCGCTTGGAGGTTTAGTAACAACCAATGCCGCGGGTTCAGCCGTAACTATTACCTCGACTTCTGGCGCGGTAACCGATGCCGGTAATACTCACACGGATATTGACGCTGATGAAGTTGGCGCGTTAGTGACGATTGACGCGGTAACCGGTGTTGGTAATGGCAATGCCCTTGAAACCGAAGTAGCTACGATTGATATAGATAATGACCCCGGAGTAAGCTCAACGAGCGTAACAGCAAATATTGAGATTGTTGAGCTGCTTGCCGGCGGCGGTTTGATCGTAAAAAAAGCAGTTCAAGGTGATATTGGAGTTGATGCTAAAAATTCAGGCGACATAAATATTAGCACTCAAGACGGCACTCTTACAGTAATCGGCAGTGGTACCGGAATAACCGCGCGTGATGGCGGTACAATTACGTTAATTGCGGCGAATACAGGAGCGGCAGCGGATTATGACGTAGTAATAGGAAAGGCAGTTACTTCTTCTGTCGGGCTCAAAGACGTTGGCGTTGATGTAGTTTACGCTGGAAATATTACACTTACTGCTGATAATGATGTAGATGTAGATGCCAAGGTAAGCACTGCTAACGCCAACGCGGACTATACCGCAAACGGAGATATAGATTTGACTGCTACTAATGGCGATGCCTTGATTGACGCGGAGATAGAGGTCGTTGGTTCAGGCAATATTACTATTGACGCAGCTAATGACGCGTTATTCGGAGCTGATGGTGATATTACGGCTGTTACCGGCAATGTTACAGTAACCGCGGATTCTGATGGTGGTGGAGCTGCTAGTGGCGCTTTGACCATGAATGATGGTGCGTTGATAAATGCGGGCAGCGGCACAATAGCTTTGAATGCTGATGAAGCTATTACTCTTGGAGGGCTATTGACCACAAACTCAACCAATACAGCTGTGGTATTGACCAGTACTGAAGGCGGGGTAGTTGATGGCGGCGCGACATTTGTTGATGTGGTAGCGACATTAGGCCGTTTGGTGATAGACGCGGTGACTGGCGTGGGTTCCGGCGGAAATATTGATACTACGGTAGCTTCAATAGACATAGACAATACTACTTCAGGTAATATAGATATAAATGAGACTAACGCGATCAGCGTAAATCAGATCGACCAGGATGGAACAGGTACGGTTAATCTTGATGCCGCCGGTATAATCACTGTTACAGCCGGCACTGGTTTGGGCGTGACCGCGACGAGCGGTACGGTTGAACTGGACGCGAATGGTACTGCCAGCGATGTGATAGTAAACGAGCAGGTCATAACAACTACAGGCACGGTAAATGTGCTTGCCGACAATGATGTTACCTTTGGAGTGGACGGGGACGTAACCTCCGGCGGCGCGGGCAATATCGCGGTAACGGCGGATGCGGATAGTGTTGCCGATGGCAGTAGTGGCGCGATCACCATGGCTGATGCGAGCAGCGACTCAGCTATAATATCTGCCGGAACAGGAACGATTACCCTGCTTGCCGATGAAGACATTACTTTAGGCGGTTTAACTACAAATAATATTGCTAATTCATCGATCATAATCACGTCCGGCAATGGAGCAATAGTTGACGGCGGTGATACAGCAGTTGACATTGACGCTAATACTACAGCTGATACCTCAGGCGCCAGGATTACCGCGGAAACAGGCATTGGAACAGACGCTGATTCGCTTGAGACAACTATCGAGACCTTGTCGGCGACCACGGTAACAGGTGATATCCATGTAGTCAATACCGGTGATCTGCAGATCATTAACAGCACAGTTAATGGCGCTCAGATCACAGGTGGAAGTTCAAGTGATAATATTACGATCCTCGCGTCGAGTCCGTTAACAGTCGCGGCGGATGTCGTAGACGCGGGCGGAGGCAGCATTATTCTGGCGGCGGAAGGCACTACAGCGGGGGATGACTTAACGATCAATGATGTCATAACAGCCTCTGGTGGTAATGGAAATATAACTCTTTACGCGGGAAATACCATTACTCATAATGGTGTTGCTGTTACGGCCGCGGGTTCAGGAACTGTTAATTATTACGCTGGCGTGGATTATAATAGCGGCACACCTCAAGCGGGACTTTCTACAGGCTTGAGTGACATAACTATGGCAGCTGCAGCTACAGCGGTTTCCGGCAGTGGAAATATTACAATGACCGCTCCAGGGAGTATCGCGCTTAGCGCGATATCAACGACAGGCAATGCGACGGTAACAGCTGATGATACCACTTATATCGTTTCCAATTCTATCGGCGCGATCACTGAAAGCGCGGCTGAGGGCACAGCGAATATAACTGCCGCTACAGCGACGCTGCGCGCCGCGACAGGAGTAGGCTCAGCCGATGATATCGAAACAAACATCACTGCTTTAGATGTTTTAAACTCGATTTCCAGCAATATAAACATAACTGAACTGGCTGCCGGCGGGGCATTAGGTATTAATCGGGCAACCCAAAGCGCTCTTGGCGACATAACGATTCAAACACTTGATGGAACACTCACAGTGACAGCGGGGCAAAATGGTGTAAGCTTGACTACAGGGGCCTTACTTCTTAATGCCGCAGACGCTGGCGCAAGCGGTGATGATAATTTAGCGGTAAACGCGGCAGTTACCTCAACTACAGGCAAGGTAAATCTGGATGCCAGCAATGACGTAACATTTGGCGCTGCGGGAGACGTGACTACTACCAGCGGTGAGATCGAAGTCGCTGCTACTGACGCGATCACTATGACAGACGGGGCAGTTCTTGATGCGGGAGATGATCAGATTGATATGGACGCGGATGAGGATATTACACTTGGCGGCTTGACAACAGTGCATACCGCGGATGACGCGATAGCGGTTACATCAGTTTCCGGCGGTATAGTGGATGGCGGCGATACAGATGTTGATATAGTCGCTAATACCGCTTCCGCGACAGTCGATCTGGATGCCGCGACGGGAATCGGCTCTGCCAATGCCCTTGAGACAACGATCTATAATCTTGAGGCAAACAATACGACATCCGGTGATATAAAGATCAATGAAACAGACGCGATCAATCTGGTCGAGGTATTGGACAATATCACGGGCGGGGATATCGAGCTTGAGTCAGGCGGAGATATTACCTCGACGACTGTAACAGCGGGCAACGGTGTAACGCTTTATGCTAACGGCGGCAATATATATGATACTGCCGGAGGGCTTATAACAGCTGGAGCAAGTTCAAGCTTGAAGGCAACAGGTATTATAGGTACTGCCCTTGTGCCGTATAATCCCGTAGATGTTGATATAACAGGAGATCTCTGGGTAGGCGCTGGAGAAGAACAAAATGGTATCTCAGTGATCCTCCAGGGCGCGGTCAGATCACCTACGCATACTGAAAGGGTCGAGATATACAGTGATCCTATTGTTCCTCCCGGGATCGTCATGTTGAATAATCATTTAATGGGAGGCTCTAATTACGGAAGCGGCAGCGCTAATGGAAGCATATTGAGCGTGGGTTATGGGGCCTTACAACAGAGCGTAAATGATACTGTTGGTTTCTATAACTCGAAAAATCTTCAGCCATGGGGTTATCAGAATAGTTCACCCTGGATCAACAGCATGATGCCTGTCATAGACAATAATTTCCTGAACGGGCCCATGGTTATCGTCGATGGTTCACAGGTGGGAGTCATCGTAGTGCCTGAAGCTTTACGTATTCTTCCGCCAAGATTTTCGCCCGATAGTTATTATGTGATCCGAAGCAGTAAAAAGTAGGCAGGGTTTCCTTTTTCAGAAAAACCTTGACAGAATAGTTGAAACGAATGTATAATTTCTACATATTGTGAAAAACGGGACAGAAAATAATTCCAGCCTATATAAAAAGCCGGTCCTTACTACTAAGGAAGCCGCGAAGTTATTGAAGGTCGGCGTCCAAACCATTAAGAATTACATCTACCAGGGAAAAATCAAATCTTTTAAGACTCCGGGCGGTCATCACCGCATTCTTCGCTCTGATCTGCCTGCCCAGCTCGAAGAGACTTTTATGGCAGAGCTGAAAAACGGAACAGAGCAACTCATCAGGACCAATGGCGCTAAAGCAGCCCATGATACTCACGAGAGCTATCTTGTCATTATCAAGGCGCTGGTAAAGGCACTGGAGATGAGAGAGACACGCGATGACTCGCATCTGGATTTCGCGGCAAAGTGTTCTTTAAAAATGGCTCAGCGCCTGGATCTTCCTGAAGAGGAAAAAAAGAATCTTGAACTCGCGGCGCTTTTACGTGACATTGGAAAGATCGGAGTGAGTGAACAGATCCTTGGAAAACCGGGAAAACTCACTGAACAGGAATTCATGGTTATAAAGGAACACCCGAAGATCGCGGAACGAATAGTGAGTGACATAGAATTTTTAGAAAAGACAAAACCTTTAGTAAGGCATCATCATGAAAGAATGGATGGCAGTGGATATCCTGATGGACTTAGCGGAAAAAATATTCCTTTAGGCGCGCGCATAATCGCGATAACAGGGGTGTATCAGGCATTAATATCTGACCGGCCTTACAGAAAGGCATACAGCGAAGAAGACGCAAAGGCCATAATAAAGAAAAGTTCTGGATCCCAGTTTGATCCAAAACTGGTTGATCTGTTCTTTGAAGTAACATAAAAGAGAATTTTTTTTGAACAAATACCGTCTAAAACCGATAGTTTCGATAAGAAGCGACATAATTGTGCAAGTAAGTAAATCGTATAAAATCGATAATGCCCAAAAAGAAACATTTAAAAAATAGTTGACACCCAGAGCAACCAGTGCTAATATCAGAAACACAATACGTAACATTAAACAATTCGGATTTCATGAACCTACTATCTAAATATATTTGGACAGTAAACTATAAGGCGAAGATTTCTCTAAAGGAATCTCCGCCTTTTTTATTTATAAAAACAGAAAGCGTTTACAAGTGATTCAAAAGGAGAATACCATGAAGAAATTATTCGCAATTATGCTTACAGTATCAATTAGCTTATTTCAAATAATGCCGGTTCTAGCTGAACCGGTTTTTTTATCTGATAAGGACATGGATAGTGTAGTGGCAGGCTACATTGAAGAAAACACCCTGACCATGACAGATGATAGCCAGCGCGATTTAAAAGCTCTTAGCAATGTAAATGATGTTGACTCAGCAGTAGCAGCGCAGTCAAACGTCACGTTTGGCGGATTTGATGTGGAAAGTTACAACAGCGCCGCAGTAGAAAATAATGATGCGGATCCAGGCATAACATTATTAGAAAGTATAGAATCTAATAATTCCCTTAGCCTAACTGATTTTGCGCAGGCTGAACTCCTTGCGCTCAGCAATGTAAACTCTGTTGACTCTGCAAACGCGGTCCAGTCCAATATCACAGTGTGCTCACAGTTTCCTTTGAGCGAAAATAAAGCAGACGTAGTTAACATAGATGCTGATAGCGAAGAAGAGATAGACGCCATTAACACCCTTTCACTCTCAGGCAGTGCTCAGACTTCACTGCATGCCCTTAGCAACCTTAACTCAGTAGACTCAGCAGTGGCAGTACAGTCGAATGCGAATTTCTGCGGAGAGAGCGTAGTAAATTCTAACATCGCTTGTGTAGATAATTTTAATGGTGATGCGGGTGATGTAGATACCTTGGATGATAACCCGCATTCACTCTCGATCATAGACAATGCACAGGAAAACCTGGCAGCATTCAGTAATGTCAATGCAGTTGACTCAGCTGTGTGCGTACAGCTCAATACCTCTATTAATATAAGAGAGGACGCCACTAACACAAATGACGGCTATGCCACGAATAACTCCACGCATCAGGCCAACTACATGGATCGCGACAATGACCTTTATATAGCTGGCAATGGCCAGGCAGGCACAAGCGGCATTGTAAGCATAAACGCGGTAGACTCCGCGGAACTCGCGCAGGTAAACATTACAGTCTTCAGCGGCACAATAGGCGTGATGGACACAAACATCGTGCGCATAGTTTTAAATGATGACGGCGTTACATCAGGAACAGACTGGGATACTGACACCAACACCATGACGCTCACTGGCAATGCTCAGCAGGGCCTTATAGCGCTCCACAATGAAAACCTCGTGGACTCAGCAGCCACCATAGAAGGAAACTACGGCGCGTTTGGCTACAATGACTTTAGATTCAACGAGGCCTATCTTATTAATAAAGACAAGGACTCCTATATATACGCGTCAGTCAATAGAATGGATCTTTCAGAAAATGCCCAAAAGGATGTCCAGGTCGTAAGTAACCTGAACGCAGTAGACTCTGCGCCTGGCGTACAGACAAACATTACTTATGATGCGCACTGGGCCATTGGCGAAAACTATGCTGAGGCTACTAATAATGACGGCACATCCAGCTATTGGACTGATACAGATAATTCGCTTACCATGTCTGGCAGCGCACAGGAAGACTTAACAGCGCTCACAAGCACAAACTCAGTTGACTCTGCGTCTATGGTGCAGACAAACCTATTTGCCTTAACTGCCAGTATGTCAACCGCTGTGAATGAAGCAACTATCCTAAATACAGACGGCAGTGCCAATGGCGACTCCTGGGGCATAACCTATAATGTACTGGATCTCTCAGGAGATTCCCAGAGAGGCCTTGTAGCACAGAGTAATCTTAATGAAGTAGATTCAGCTACCTTGGTCCAAACCAATATTACTGCTGAAGAGGAGCAGGGTACACTTTCTGTAATAAGCTCCTCAAATACAGCAGACGTGGATAATCTTGATATAGTAACTGAGGATCAAAATGGCTTGCGTTCCTATAATAAGCTTACCATGACTGATAATACCCAGAGATCTTTACATGCCTTGAGCAATATAAATAGCGTTGATTCTGCTAGTGCTGTGCAGTCTAATCTAACAGTTAATAGCTCCCTGCCACCTATTGACTCAGAGCTAGTAGGGCTCGAGCTTACTGGTTATGCGCCTCTAGCGCCTATCCAGACTGAGATAGTAGCGCTTGAACTAGCTGGTTTTACTCCTGGCGATGATATTGAGATCGCCTTTCCTATGATCACAGGTATTGAGCTAAGTGATTATACAGAAATAGGAGACGACATAACCTCTACTAACATTGCTACAGTAGACAATATTGATGGTACAGCATACTGGATGGATGTGCCTGAAGGCGAGATAATGAATCTTTTGAAACTCTCAGGCAATAGCCAGAGGAATCTCAGCGCGCTCTCAAATCTCAACACAGTTGATTCAGCCAATGCAGTCCAGATCAACATCGTATACGGAAATGGCGCAGGTATCGCGTCAAGCAACACTGCTACAGTAAAGAATGACGATGGCTCTACTAATTTTATGGGTTCACTAGAAGACGGCGGCGTGAGTGATGACACAAATAGGCTTAGACTTGTAGATAATGTACAGAGAAAACTCGAGGCATTAAGCAATGCCAATACAGTAGATTCAGCTACAGCAGTGCAGGCAAATCTCGCTGTAGGCGTATCAAGCTCTACGCAGACCAATACCGCGGATGTCTTAAATCAGGGTAGAGATATCCTGGGAGAAGACATGACAGACCCGAAGAATCGCTTGACCTTAAAAGACAATGCACAGAGAGGACTAACTGCGCTAAGTAACCTTAACTCAGTTGACTCTGCTAACACAGTCCAGTCCAATATTACTATAAACAATACTGAAGGAGAAGCAGGAGGCATTACAAATGTGAGCGTGAACAAGACATATGCAGCGTTTGATATAGACTGCAGGATATCTCGCGAAAGACGTCATGCACCTGATATTGAACCTTGCGTTGACATCTCTTGCTGCCCTATATGGTATCTTGGAATAGAGTCAGAGCCTGGCACAAGAAACTATGGTAATGATGCAAAGAATACACTTAAGCTTGAAGGTGAGGCCCAGATGAAACTTACCGCGCTCAGTAACCTCAATGCTGTTTCCAGCGCCAGCGCAGTGCAGTCAAATATCACTGCGAATAAGATAGGTACAGTCACAGGCCCGATTGAAAATTTCAGCCTGAACATAGCTTCTGTTGAGAATATAACTGAAGATGGAGATAATACACTTAAGCTGCAAAACAAGGCCCAGAAAGACCTGTTAGCGCTCAGTAATGCTAATAGCGTTGACTCTGCCAATGCAGTGCAGTCGAATATCAGTATCAATGGCTCAGAAAATATCAGCATAAACAAGGCTGATGTGTATAATTCCAGCGGGGACAATCTCTGGCCAGAGAAGAAAACTGATAAGCTCACTATCAAAAACCACGCCCAGGAGGATCTAACTGCGCTCAGTAACCTTAATACAGTCTCATCAGCTAATGCAGTACAGTCTAACATTACCGCGAATAATGTTACAGGCAGCGCCCTTAATGTAAGCGTGAACATTGCGCAGGTAAAAAATGCTCGCGGCACAGGTGAAAATAAACTCATACTTAAAAACAAGGCGCAAAGAGGACTCACAGCTCTCAGCAACGTAAACTCTGTAGAAAGCGCAAATGCTGTGCAGTCCAACATCAGTGTCACCTCAACTGAGGATGTAGAAGCATGCGTTTCCAATATCAGCGCGAACTTCGCGAATGTCGAGAATAAAGATGAGGACGAAAATGAAGCGGATAAGCTCAATACCTTGAGCCTATCTAACCATGCGCAGCAGAATCTCATGGCACTCAGCAACTTAAATACAGTAAGCAGCGCAACAGCTGTGCAGTCCAACGCCGCGGTATCAAACGCTGCAGGTATAAATATCAGCATGAACAATGCCCGAGTAGTTAACTCAGGCAGTTTTAACAACATAAGCGATTAATCGTAGACCCCTGTCATTGCGAGGCCCAGCCTTGTGTCATTGCGAGCGAAGCGAAGCAATCTCAATAACAGGACGTAAACTCCCTATACCAGGCCTAAAAAGGTGGCCTTTAACCACCAACATGGGAGAGAGGCCTTAAAATAGATCGGTGAAACATGGTGAAGTTAAAAACAAGGAGGAGAAAGTAATGAGAAAGTTAGTATCGATTATCGCAGCTTTAAGTATCATTTTCTCAGGCGCTATTTCTCCAGTATTAGCAGCTGAAGTCCTGACAGACGAAGGCTTGGACTCTATTGTTGCAGGCGACCTTCCAGTCGGCGCTACTTTAGAGAACAATACCTTAGATCTAAAAGAACAATCTCAGAGGTTCTTCAAAGGTCTAAGCAATGCAAATACTGTAGATTCAGCAAATGCAGTACAGTCAAACGTTACTATGACAGGTGGCGGTCTGGCTGTAAGTATGAACGCAGCTGATGTTGACAACTTGGACGGTTTGAATGATGATTATTATGGCAGAGAGCAGAACAATGATCTGAAATTAAAAGATGATGCACAGAGCGGTTCATCAGGGTATCCACCAGCTGATGTTGGACAGGATTTCTTCGCAGCTTTGAGCAATCTCAACACTGTTGACTCTGCTAATGCTATCCAGTCAAACATCACTGCTGGTAATGATGACAAATTCAGCGGCAACAATGCTGATGTATTGAATGATGATGGTACGACTACTTGTCACGTAGAGACTAACAATCTGATGATACTCAAAGACCAGGCACAGAATAGGCTTTGGGCACTCAGCAATGTTAACACAGTTGATTCAGCAAATGCTGTCCAGTCAAACATCACTGTGAATACAGGTGTTACTGGTGATAATGTAGCTGATGCTACAAGTCGTAACTGTGCTATAGTAGAGAATGCAGATGGCACATCAGTTGCAGAACCACTGCCAGAAACTGAACCTGCAAAACTGGTTAACAACAAGCTGGTCATAGACAATACTGCTCAGGCAGAACTCATGGCACTAAGCAACTTAAACACAGTTGATTCTGCTAATGCAGTTCAGTCAAACATCAGTATTCATGGCGCAGATAATAACAATCAAAACCAGGCAGAGGTGCTTAATGAAGATGGTATAGCACCAACTGGTCAGAAGATTTTGAACAACACCTTAAAGATCAAGGATCAGGCACAGCATGATTTAATTGCACTCTCGAACTTGAATGCAGTTGATTCAGCAAGTGCTGTTCAGTCTAACATTACCTATGCTCATTGTAAAAACATCAATACTAACAAGGCTGATGTTGAGAACAATGATGGTGGAGTTGGAGTGGGTGTAGTAGATTCAAGCGGCAACCCAATGGATCCAGTAGTAGATAACAATGACGCACTTTCTCTTGGGACAAATGTCCAGGGTGGCCTTACTGCGCTTAGCAATATCAATTCAGTTGATTCTGCTAATGCAGTTCAGTCAAATATCACTGTTAATGACAGTGATTATGAAGGAACAGCAGGGCCAACAAAGGTGTTGAATATTAACAAGAACATAGCTGGTGTTTTAAACACTGATGCTGATCCAGAGACAGATGGTGGAAATAATTCCATACTGCTCGGAGGCTTAGCTCAGAGCGGACTTATGGCACTCAGCAATATTAATACCATTGATTCTGCTAACACAGTCCAGTCCAATGTCACTGTAAATAATACAGTTGGCGATGTTGGAGAGATTCACAACATAAGTAAGAATGAGGCCTTTGCATCATTTGACCTTTACTACCATGGTGGTTGCTGTGGCGGAAATGGTATAGATGATGGCGGATGTGTTGACATTAACTGTCCACCAATAAGTTGCATAGGTATAATTTCTGAACCTTGCACAAAGAACTATGCAGGTGATGGGAATAATATCCTTACACTTGAGGGTAGTGCACAGATTGGCTTAATGGCACTAAGTAACCTCACAGCTGTTTCCAGTGCAAGCGTTATACAATCCAACATTACTGCCAATGGTATTGGTAAGGAAGATGATGGATCTGGAACAATGGTTGGAAGCGCAAATAATGTCAGAAACTTCAGTGAGAACATAGCTTCTGTTTGGAATTCTAGTGGAACAGGAGACAATACTCTTGAGTTAATGGACAATGCACAGCAAGGTCTTTGTGCGCTCAGCAATGTTAACACAGTTGATTCAGCAAATGTTGTTCAGTCAAATATTACTGTAACAGCAGATGATGTGAATCTTTGTGCTGAAGTTGGCTGGAATGTGGACTTTGATCGGCTTGTTTTAGGTCTTTGCCCGCAGGGCGACTCATTACTTGCTATTCAGTATCCTGATCTAGGAGAAATAGGACCAGATCTCTTAGGTGCTCTTAACAATAACATGTTTACATCTGCCACTATCAATGGTTTTGCACCTGATACAGAAAGCTGGATTTTCTTCAGGAGTTCATTAGGCAATCCGTCATGGGTCAATTGCTTAAAGCATATGTTTAAAGGTAAAGCGCTTTTAAACTACAGCATGAACGCAGCTGATGTCTATGATGCAAGCGGTGACTCTCCGGAAGACAGTACAACTGATTTACTTACCATTGAAGTCAGCGCTCAGAAAAATCTAAGCGCATTGAGCAATCTCAACACAGTTGGTTCTGCAAATGCAGTTCAGTCAAATATAACTGTAAACTGGGTTGGCGGTGAGCTTAACAATGGACTTGTCAGCATCAATGCAAATCTTGCTAAAGTCCAAAATGCTGCTGGTATTGGAGAAAATAAGATGAAGCTAGCAGGCAGTGCCCAGGAAGAGCTAACAGCATTGAGTAATCTTAACACGGTTGAAAGCGCAAATGCAGTTCAGTCCAACGTCACACTTACCAGGGCATCAGGCGCAAGCGAAACATGCTTTGGTTGTGAAGGTGCTGCAATGGCATGTACTTTCAATTTGAATTCTGCTGAGGTTAGAAATTATGATAAGGTTAGAGATGTTGTTCAAGAAACTCCTATAGATGTACCTGATAGGGTTAATTCTTTGAAACTATCTGGTATGGCACAGCAAAACCTTATCGCATTAAGTAACCTTAATGCAGTAAATTCAGCAACAGCTGTTCAGTCAAACATAACAGTGAGCAGCGGCATAGGCATGAATGTTAGTGTCAATACCGCATGCGTATCAAACGTAGGTAGAAGTTTTGCAGATTAATTAGCACCTAAAGTAACATTGTGTAGGGCAGGTTTAAACCTGCCCTACACAAGCACACATAACTTTACATTTGAAGCAAGACCTTAAATGTAAAGTTAAACATTGAAATAGAGGTGAATTGACATGAAGAAGTTAGTAGCATTAACAATTAGCCTATTAGTAGTTGCGATGGCTATACCTTGTTTTGCTGGAAGCGCTCGTATCCTCAGTGATGAGGAGCTTGATATGGTTTCAGCTAAAGGTGTTGATCAGCCAGAGGTGATTTGGGAGATCCTCCCTATGGTCTCAGGCAACATGGAAGATTTCTTTGCTAATGGCGTACCGTATGACCTTGGTAGTGGTAACACAGTTTTTACCATGGGCGGGAACGCGCAGCAGAATCTACAAGCCTTAAGCAATATAACTGCGGTTAATAGCGCAGTCGGAGTCTTGATAAATATCACTGTTGTTAACGGCAATCTTACTGGGACAGTTAATCAGACCAACAACGCCCAGATAACCAACTTCGTATTCTAGTAGGCCAGGTTTAAACCTGGCCTACGTGGCACCAGGTGGAATATTATGAGAAAGCATAACAGTATATTTATATTTGTCTTTATTTTAGCGATGTCTTTAGTAGCAGAGCCTTGCTTTGCTGCTAGTATTGGCATTGCAGGCAGGATAAACAAGAACGTAAAGAGTCTCAAAGAGATACGTCATCAGAATATTGAAGCTCAGAGTCTGGATTACTCCTGTGGTCCGGCGTCTCTAGCTACTCTTCTGAGCTATTACTTCGGCGATAAAGTCACCGAAGTAGACGTACTCGAGACGCTCCTTACGACCTGCGACATTGAAAAGGTAAAGGCAAAGAAGGGCTTTTCGCTCTTAGACCTGAAACGTTTTGCCCAGTCCCGCGGCTACGATGTAGTCGGCTATAAGATGGACCTGGAGTTTCTCGTTGAGCTCGATAAGCCAGTCTTGATCCCCGTGAGTATAAAGGACTACTCGCATTTTGTTATATTCCGGGGGCTAGAGGGCGATCGCGTGTTCATAGCTGACCCAGTACTGGGCAACATGACCATGCGCTACGAGAAGTTCGAGAGGATCTGGGAAGGCGGCATAGGCCTGGTGCTTAATGGCAGAGACGATGAGAAACTAAAAGACTCTCCTTTAAGGATAAGCGGCCAAGAAGAGGCAGTTTTCGCGGACGCTACGACTGTACGAAGGCTATTCGGAGTAAATTCCCTAGGCACCATCTTCGCGGATGGCGAGTTCTAAACTTTACACTTTAAGTGTAAAGTAGGCCAGGTTTAAACCTGGCCTACAGTTACTGTTGTAATGGATTCCCGCTTTCGCGGGAATGACAAAGTTAACGGTTGACATATACCTATAATTTGTGGTATAAAGTCTATAGCCATGAGACATTTGATGGTATTTTTTATTCTCTGGAGTAGTATGTTTCTTGCTGCACCCATCAGCATAGGCGCTAGCCTGGCTGAAGAGCAAAGGGAAATAGAGGGGGTAGTAGTAGGGTATTACTCTGCCAAGATCAGCTGGGCAACAGATGAGCCAGCTACTTCACAGGTAGACTATGGCACATCAGGGTTTATATATGAACAGAGTTCCCCAGAGCGCAACAGCCTATTAATCAATCACGAGATAATCCTGAGCAACCTCAAGCCATCTACCCTATATCATTACAGGATAAGGAGTAAGGACGCTTTTGGCAATGAGGGTGTGAGCCAGGACCTTACATTTAAGACTCTGGATTTCTCCATAGCTGATAATAAAGCACCCACTATATCTAATATAAAGGTAGCCTCTCTTGCAGGCGTAAAAGAGCCTACCTATTTATCAGATGAGGAGGCAGCTGCTATTATAGGTGCAGGCCCGGCAGCGCCTAAAGGCAATTTCCCGGGTGGTAAGATAATTGCAGTAGCAAAGGCAAAACCAAAAGCAGAACCAAAGGCAGAGACAAGGCATATACAGGAGGGATCTGAGCCTGCAGCTTCAGGCATGATCCATTCAGCAGGTCAGCTTACTAAGCACGAAGCGCCAGTGGAAAAGACGCTTGTGCAAAAGGGCGGATTACTCATGCCTAAAGGCACATGGCAGTATGAGCCAAGTTTTGCCTATGCTCATACATCAGCAAATCGTATTGCCATAAGCGGATTTACAGTGCTGCCGGTTCTAATAATAGGAAGCATTTCCGTAGACGAAGTAAAAAGGGACATACTTATACAAACCAATACCTTTCGCTATGGGTTATTTAATAATTTCCAGGTAGAAGTAAAGGTCCCATCCCATATAGGTATCAATACGAGCGTATAACCACAGCAGACAATATAGAAACTACAGATAATCTGTCTGGACTTGGTGATATTGAGGCAGGATTATATAAGCAGATAGCGTTTGAGCATGGATGGGTACCAGATCTAATAGCTGGGGTCAGTGTAAAGTCAGACAGCGCCGATAAAAGCCCTTATGAGAATCCAGGAGATATTGGCTTAGGAACAGGGCACTGGGCAGTAAAAGGGAGCCTGGTGTGGGTAAAGTCAAGCGACCCGGCGATTGTCTTTGGTGGATTGAACTATACATGGAATATGGAAGATGATATTACAAATTACGGCAAGATAAATCCTGGAAATACTATTGGATATTCTCTTGGAATGACCTTTGCCTTGAATTACCAGGTAGCATTAAACCTGGGCGTGGACCAGAGCGTTACCGAAAAGATGAAAATAGATGACACTCCAGTAAATGGCTCATTTACTAATGTAGCCAGTTTTAAATACGGTTTTGTCTGGTCTGTAAACAAGAACTTTTCCTGTGATGTATCCGCAACACACGGCCTAACAGAAGACTCACCTGACATGGTCCTGGAAGTCCGCTTCCCGTATACCTTCTAAACCCAACAAAAAAAGCCGAGGCTGGACCTCGGCCATTGGCCGAGGTCCAGCCTCGAAAGTTTAAACCCGGGCTACAGCTTTACACTCGTGCAAGTAGGCCAGGTTTAAACCTGGCCTACTTGTTTTGCTTTGTTTCGTTAAGTTTTAAAAAATATTAAAAAAGTATTTGACAAGACAGCGTTTACATGGTATACTTTCGTTCAATACCGTATAAAACCGTAGTAACTAAACGAGAGGTGGTTCATGAAGAAAGTATGTAAAATTGTATTAAGTTTGTGCTTTTTGGCTTCCATTCTTGTAATTAACTCCACATTATATGCTGCAGAAGGATTAAAGATAGGCGATGCAGAGATCATCCCTTGGGGTGAAGTGCGACTTCAGTATGATGACAACATATTCCTGGATTCTGATGATGAAAAGGATGACATTATAGTCACGCTTGTGCCAGGTGTATCTCTTGAATGGCCATTCAGTGATAATCTTCTAAAGCTTGACTATCACGCGGAGATCACAGAGTTTATGGATTATGGCTCAAATGATGCCACGAACCATTATTTCTCCGGAGACCTGGAGGTAGAATTGCAGGACCTTACCTTTAATATATATGATGACTATAAGCATGTATATGAAAGGGCGTCCACAGAGGATACCTTAAGGATCAAGAGGGAAGACAATACTATAGGTATCAGGGCTGGCCTGGAAAAGGATCGGCTTGGTGTACAGCTTGGTTATGAGCATTTTACTCGTGATTACAAAGACGAAGATACTTATGATATTTATGACAGAAAAGAGGATATTTATTCCGCGGTCCTTACCCACCAGACATTCGCAAAGACAAAACTTCTGGCAGAATATGATTTCGGGCAGATCAGGTATGATAGTTCCACCCGTTCAGACTCAGACTACCACCAGTTTCTTGTTGGCGCAATAGGCGAACTGACTCCAAAAACTACAGCTACTGTAAAAGCAGGTTATCAGTTCAGGGAGTACGATGATAGCACCCAACCTGATTTTGATACAGGAGTGCTTTACGCGGATCTGACACACGAATTTTCAGAAAAAGATGCTCTTAAGCTTTCACTGACCAGGACAGCTTACGAGTCCACTTATGATATAAATAATTATTACACTGTAGAGAATGTAACCGCGATATACGACCACTATTTCACTGCAAAACTACTTGGTTTTGTAAACGGCATATACCAGGTCAATTCCTATCCTCGAGAGACTACAGAAGGGACTGAGACACACAAGAGAGAAGACAGGTATGCTTCTTTGGGCGCTGGTTTCAGGTATTATATGCAAGAATGGCTGACATTTACTATGCAGCTCGAGCATATAGACAGGGATTCTAATTTTGATACATTTGATTACGAACAGAATCTAGCCACACTTACTGCAAAGGCGGTATTCTAACTTGCGATATTTAACCTTTCTATTAGCGCTAACTCTAGTACTGAATCCTTTCACACTCCTTGCTGAAGAGTACAAGGTCGATACAGGGGATGTGCTTCTTATCACTGTGTATGAGCAGGCAGACCTTACTACTAAGGTGCGCGTTAGCTCAAAAGGCGAGATCACCTTTCCTCTGATTGGTACTGTAAATGTAAAGGACCTCACAGTGGAAGAGATAGAGAAAAAGATAATGGTCTCACTTAAAAAAGACTACCTCGTAGACCCTCAGGTCAATGTCTTTATAGAAAAATATACAGAGAAGAAGGTATTTGTAATGGGTTTTGTAAATAGGCCAGGCGAATATGAGCTTTTTAAAGACCGTCCTACCACAGTGCTTGAGGCAATTACTATGGCAGGCGGTTTTAAAGAAGGCGCAGCTCAGAACGGAACCAAGGTACTGCGCGTAGATAATGGCCAAGAACTCACCATAGCTATAAAAGTAACAGACATCACGAAAAAGGGCGATAAAGAAAAGGACATCCCTGTAAAACCAGGAGATATTGTTGTCGTGCCAGAGAGTTTCTTTTGAACACAGATGATCGCAGATGAAAGGATATAGATGATCACAGATGTAACTAAGAACATACATATGCGTGATTACCTTAATATAATAAGTCGCAGGAAATGGCTCGTCATAAGCTTTTTCCTGATCACTGTTACGCTCGTGACAGTGACATCTTTCATGCAGAAAAAGGTCTACAGGGCCACTGCCACAGTAATAGTGGATGTGGAAGGCCCGAGTGTCCTGGCGGTAAAGGATGTTGTTAAGCTCGGTGAGACCAATTATTTTGCATACCGCGATTACATAGAGACCCAGCAGGAGATAATAAGGGGCAGGCGCACTGCCTACCGTGTCATGAAGAACCTGGGATTGATCAAAAAAGAAGAGTTTAGCGAATCCAAAGACCCTATACAGACACTTCTGGAAAAGGTAAAGGTAGAGCTATTGCGTGATACAAGGATCATCAATGTACGCGCAGAAGATAACGATCCTAATCTGGCCAGCCGCATCGCGAATGAGTTTGCCAAGGTCTATGTTGATTCCAACATAGCTATGAAGATGAAGATGTCGCAGGATGCTCAGGATTGGTTAGGAAAAGAGGTTGATATCCAGAAGAAAAAGGTAAGAGAAGCAGAACTGAAACTTCAGGCTTACAAGGAACAAAATAGTATTGTTTCCATAGAGAACCAGGAGGCCATGATCGATGATGGCCTGGCTAAACTGAATTCCAGTTATCTGGCAGCGCAGGAGCGAAGGATAGGCGCAGAGACTACCTATAATAGCCTTATTGATAGCAGTGGAAATGTGGCCATGGAAAATCTGCCATCGCTTTTAACAGACAATAAGTCCTTACAGTTATTAAAGGACGATTACCTGAAGCAAGAGGCGCTTTTAGTCGAATATAAGAAGATCTACAAGTATAAGCATCCTAAGATGATAAAGCTCTCAGAGAATATAGATTATCTTAAATCTCGCCTGAAGAGCGAGATAGGGAATGAATATAATAGCGCAGTCGCGGAGGAAAAAAAGTTTAAGATGGCTCTTGCCGAACAAAAGAAAGAGGCCCTGGGATTAGAGCGTAAGATCATAGAGTACAGTGCCTTAGATAGAGAAGTAGAGACCAATGACCGTATTTTAGAGATCGTACTCAATAGACTCAAAGAGACATCTATCTCCAGCCAGATACAGGCGAATAATGTACGAGTGCAGGATCTGGCAGAGCCTCCCATAAAACCAATAAAACCAAAGAAAAGAATAAATATCATACTTTCCATGATCGTGGGTTTGATGGGCGGCATAGTCCTCGCGTTTTTCAGGGATTATATGGACATCAGTTTAAAAAATCCCAATGAGATAGCCAGTGTGCTTCAGATACCTTTACTAGGGTCTGTGCCTAAGGTTAAATTAGACGGGAATCGTATCAGGAAAAAGGCTGATATCGACCGTGTTGTTGAAAAGGATTCGGCTTCACTGGCTTCAGAGGCCTACCGTTCAATAAGGACAAATCTTTTATTCTCGCTAAACCATTCAGGCTCTTCAAAGAGTATAGTTGTAACAAGTTCTGTACCCAAAGAAGGAAAAAGCATTACTGCGGTGAATCTCGCGCTCATGATAGCTAATAGTGGAGAAAGAGTGCTTTTAGTAGACGCTGACATGAGAAGGCCAAGACTTCATACAGTATTTAATGATGATAATTCAATAGGCCTTACGCAGTTTTTATCAAAAGAAGCGGACTTTGAAAGTGTAGTCAAACCTTCCGGCATAGATAATCTAAGCATAGTCACTTCAGGAGGCACTATTGGCAGTTCCGCGGAATTGATCTCTTCAGAACAGATGAAAATTTTCATAGAAAAGGCATCATCTGGATTTTCAAAGATCATCTTTGATACACCACCTATAGCCTTAGTTACAGACGCGGCATTGCTCTCGAGTATCTGTACAGGGGTGCTCCTGATAGCTGAAGGCGGCAGGGCAACAAAGGATTTATTGATAAAATCCAAAGGACTCTTAGAAAAGGTAGACGCGAAGATCTTAGGCGTCATAGTCAATAATATATCTCTTACCAGCGATAGTTCCTACCAGCAGTATTACTACGGAAAGACTTACGGTAAAACTTAATTTCTGATTTTTGCATTAGAGAACAAGGGGGATCGTCTTAGCATGAAGCGATTAAAAAAACATAAAATCAATTAAAATCGAAAGCATAATGGATTCCCGCTTTCCCCGTACCATTCGCTTCGCTCAGGTACGGGGCACGCGCGGGAATGACAGCAACAATAGTAGCCCAGGTTTAAACCTGGGCTACCAAAAAGGAGAAAAATCATGAAAAAGAAATTCGAAGGAGATGTTTATTTTACACCAAAGCAGGCTGCAGAGTATTTTAATCTGAGTCTGTCTACTATTAAGAATTACATCTATGCGGGCAAGCTTAGGACGCTAAAGACGCCAGGGGGCCATCACAGGATCAGCAAGGCTGAACTCTTTGCTACCCTGGATCACGGGGTCGCATCCAGCGACTCGCTTTCTTCAGCTATATTCCTGTCCAACATCACCATGGCCTTATTCAATGCGATCGGCCCTGCAGGAAAATCCCTATCCCTGCATGTGCAGAATGTCTCTGAGCTATGCAGTCAGATAGCAAAGAAGCTGGGCTTAAGCGATCTAGATCTAAATCGCATAAAAATAGCAGGCCTTGTCCATGACATAGGGCATATAGGCATAGACAAGAGCATACTTTTAAAATCAGGGCCATTGAGCGCCCAGGAATATGAATTAATAAAGAAACACCCGACACTGGGCCACCAGACATTGAGTTCGATAAAAGAATTGAACGGCATCGCGGACCTTGTGATCCAGCATCATGAGAGGATAGACGGGACTGGTTACCCAAAAGGCCTTAAAGGAAGTGACATCCATGTGGGCGCGCGCATTATAGCTATTGCAGAGGCGTATGATTCAATGGTCTCAGAGCATTCGTATAAGACGCCTGTTTCAAAGAACAAGGCCATAGCTGAGCTTATGCAGCATAAGGGCACGCAGTTTGATAAAGATATCGTGGAGATCTTTACTAAGATCATATGATGAAACTTTTCTTGATCTTAATCCTGGCATTCGCACCTATAGCAAGAGGAGCGGCTCGTGTATGGGCATTTGCGCCTATACAGATCTTTACGCTCGCTGTGCTTTTATATTCTATATTCAAGATGAGTGTAAATAGAGAGATCAGGATAAAAAGGACTCCCTTAGATATCCCTATAGTATTATTCTTATTTGTTTTTATAGTATCATGTTTTAATTCCAGCTATGCCTATGCCTCAATAATGGAATTTACGAAACTATTTACCCTGGCCTCTATCTTTTACCTGACAATTAATTTTGTAAAGACAAAAGAGGATATAAAGAAAGTATTAAACGCGGTTTTGATCGTAGCGACAGCCATTGCCTTATTTGGCATATTACAGTATATAGGCGCAGTAGACAGGTCCTGGTGGGCCAAGGAAAACTTTTTATCAGCCACCTATGTAAATCATAACCATTTTGCCGGGCTGTTGGAACTGACCATACCCCTTTCAATAGGCATGTTTTTATCGGAAAGGACATTAGGCAAAAAGTCTTTATACGTATACTCGACCCTGATCCTTTGCGTCGCGTTTTTACTTTCTATGTCAAGGGGAGGGTGGCTGTCTTTATCGATCTCTATGCTTTTTATGATCATGTGTATTTCAATAAGCGGAAGATTACGGCTTACGAAAAAAACAGGCATCGCTATTTTATTGCTAATGATAGGTGTCGGCGTATTTGCGTTAAAGGCAGCTGGTAAGGATGCTTTAGTGGGCAGGGTATCCAGCTATAGATACTTGGATTTTTCAGGAAGGCTTGACATATGGAAGGCTTCCTTAAGCATGATAAAAGATAACTGGTTCTTAGGGACAGGGCCAGGCACATTTATATATAGTTTCCCGAAATACAGGCTGGCAGGCATGAACATGCTTGTCAATTACGCGCACAATGACTATCTTCATGTCTTATCTGAACTGGGTGTATTCGCTTTAGGCATTATGGTCTTCACCATCTTTACCATAGTCAAAAAGGCTATAAGGACATACAGAGTGGCTAATTCATCTTTTAAGATGTGGATCTCTCTTGCCCTTGCTACAGGCATCTTAAGCATTGCCATACACGGTATCGGAGATTTTAATTTTTATATGCCGGCAAATGCTATTTTATTTACTGTGTTTTCCGCATTTATCTTTAATCTATCTTCCAGGAAGGAGAAGAAGATCGAGCCCCTGGTCATAAAACACGGCCCTGTTTTTAAACCTCTTGTATTGACAGCAGTTATTGCCTTGATCATTTTTATAACTAGCTCTCTTGCGGCAGATGTGTGCCGGTTGAGCTCTCAAAAGGCGCTATCCAACAATGAATTGAATAAGGCAGAATACATGATGTTTTTGGCAACCAGGATATGCCCTTTAAATTACAAATATCATTATGAGCTCGCCAAGATCTACGATAAGAAAACTGATGTAAAAAGATCAGCGCAGTCCTACGAACGCTCCATAGCCTTAAATCCCCTGGACGCGTGGTCGTGGATGGGCCTTGCTGATAATTATTACAGGCGCAATATTGGCCTGGCAGATTCGGCGTACAGAAAGGCCGTGGAATTAGACCCGTTAAATTCATATTATCTTAAGAAATTTGGCAAGTTTTTGGTAGAGACAGGCGATTCAGGGCTTTCAAGCAGTATATATAAAAAGGCATCTTACGCGGAGTCTAAGTCTGAGACGCTTTCGATTCTGCCAACAGACTTTGCAGATGGAGAGACTTATCAGGAAAAGGCGGCCCTTTCATTTTCCGCGCAGAATATAAACAAGGCCCTTGTATTTTATGAGATGGCAGAGAATCTTCTTGAAGAGACTGACAAGGCAAAGCTGGGCCAGGTAAAGTGTTACCTGAAGATGTCTTTGTTAGGTGAGGCACTTAATAGATTTAGAGAGATACAGCCTTCTATATCAGCCAAGAGCACATTGTTTGCCTGCATGGGAGATTATTATTTAAGAAAGGGATCCATTGATACAGCAAATAGGTTTTTAGAAAAATCAATAACATTAGATCCTGAAAACCCGGAACCCTACCAGGTACGTTATAAGATTTCAAAGGCAAAGGAAGATAGCTCCAAGATATTGAGTTTTAACAGTCTTCTTACCTCAACAGAGCTGGGTGAAGATGGCCTTGAGATAACATTCGAACTCAAAAAACAATTTGCCTCTGAGGGAAGATTGAGTGTAGATCTCATCCTGCCAGCAGGCATATATGAATTTAATGTCAAGGCAAGGGGCAAAGATGCGCTGGATATCTGGCCTCACATGGAGGTGTGGTTTAATAATAAAAAATCACTGGATACTCATGTGACAAATATATATTGGAATTTCTATCCAGGGATCGTAGTGGTGGATTACCCGGTGAACAGGATGGATATAATATTCGATAATGATTATTATGACGAAAATACGCTGGAAGATCGTAATCTCTGCGTACACAGCATAAGTTTAAAAGCCCTTTAATCGGAGTGTTTATGTCTTTAAAACTATTATTTACACCAGAAACGATAATTTTATTAGGGGTAGTATTTACAGGGATGATCTTTTTGTTTCTTCTGGTGAATAAGAATTTTGTTATGGGCATATATCTGTGGTTTTTAATAGACCTGTTTTTAAAATATCAGAAGTTAAATTTCGCGGGCTCTATAATGCCGGCCATATCTATGGAAAGGATATTATTCGCGTTCCTGATAGGGATCTTCATCATAGAGGTCTTTTCAGGGAAGCTAAAGATTTCCAGGTTTACAGGCATAGAGTATGTGATGCTTCTATTTTGCCTCTTTGCCCTGATCTCGATGTTTTGGACAGGCTCTCTTATCAGGGCTGGCGGAAAACTGAACATAGGGCAGTTATTGACCGGATATATATTTCCATTTTCCATGTTTTTTATAAGCAAAAATGTCTACGATAACGCGAAAAAAAGAGAAGGGTTTATAAAGTTTGTTATGCTGATAGGACTGTATCTGGTATGTACGGCATTTTTAGAGCATTTTCATATAAACAGACTGATCTGGCCCAGGTATATATTAGATCCTTCCTTTGGGATACATTTTGAAAGGGCAAGAGGGCCATTTGTCCAGGGAGCAGTCAATGGTACAGTGCTCGGATTTGTGCTCGTAAGCTCGTTCTACTTCCTCCTTCATCGCAATAAGAGGGACTTGTGGAGGACCTGTTCACGGGTTCTATTGATATTGTCTCCTATCGCTATATTTTTTACATATACCAGGGCTGCGTGGGTAGGCGCTCTGGCAGGTTTTTCACTGATCCTTTTATTTATTCTTAAGCAGGGAAAAAAGATGTCCACTCTAGTCATAATTATCTTATGCATAGGTATTTTTATAGGACTGGGATTTTTCCTGGACGATAGCGTAGTCTCTCTTTCGTCCGAGAGGGCTTTTGACGAGAGCCCTGTTCACGATAGATTAAATCTGTATATAGCCATGATAAATATGTTCAAAGAGCACCCTATTTTAGGCGTAGGCTTTGGTAAATTTACAGAATTTTCAAAGAATTATTTTAAGAACGTAGATGGTATACATTTTCAGGCAGTGGGCCTGAGCGGACATGATAGTTTCGCGGGCGTATTAGCGGAGATGGGAATTCTGGGTTTTTCGTTAATAGCCTCTGTGTATCTTCTGATCCTGCGCAGCAGCATCAGATTATATAAAAATTTAAAGAAGGACGCAAAGGATACGCAGCTGGTAATAGTCTTTTGGGCATTTATGATCGTATTTATAGTCAATTCGGTTTTTATAGAGATGAAGTTTTTTGAATTCGTAAGCAGCATGTTTTTTGTATTTGCAGGTATCATATGCGCATGGGAGAGGAATTATGCAGCAGCGCGAGCTTGATAGAAAAAATGTTATAAGGGATACGTCTTTCTTTTCAGGGAGTGTCTATATCTCCCAGGCGATGTTTTTTATACGCGGGTTCCTGAACGCGAAGATACTCGGGCCGGAACTTTACGGGGTTTGGTCTTTCTTGAATATAATCCTGCGATATAGCGTATTTGCTCATCTCGGCAGTTTTAATGCCATGGCCAGGGAGATCCCTTATGAAAACGGCAAGCGCTCAAATAAAGGCATGGATAGAGTCAGGAATGTGGTTTTTACATTCTCACTCTGCACCATCTCCATATTCGCGCTCGGGGTGATAATAGTGGCGATTTTATTGTGGAAGAGACTTCTTCTGTATGAGGCAGTGGGCCTTATAGTGATAGCCGCCCTTGCTGTTTCAATGGCATTGTATGAATTCTGTCAGACCTCTCTGATAGGAGTAAAAAGGTTTGTGCTGATAAGCAAGGCGAATGTGCTATTTCCGATCTTAAGCGTGCTTCTTACATTGCTTTTTGTCCCCAGGCTTAAGATATACGGAGTTTATATTGTCGCGCTAGTAATACCCATATTGACAGTCACATATCTTTACATGAAGGAAAGCTTTAAGCTGAAGTTATGTTTTGACCTTAAAGAAATATACAGGCTCCTTAAGATAGGATTTCCAATAATGTCCAGCGGGTTTTTGCAGGGCACTATCACGAATATCGCGGGGATAATGACACTCAGCTTTTTAGGAAAGACGAATATGGGATATTATTCTGTGGCAGCGCTCGCGACTAATTTTCTGATGTATTTTCCTATGAGCATACACCGCTCTTTTGAACCGCATATCTATCAGCGTTACGGGGAGACGCATGATATAGGTTCGCTCAAGAAGTATCTCTTTAAGCCGATGCTGGTAATGTCTCTGTTATTTCCAGTGGCGCTCGCGTTTTATTATACAGGCGTGACATTTTTCATACGACATTTCCTGTCGAAGTATACTGTGGCTATTTATCCTTTTTCTATCATATTGATAGCGAGGTTTTTTCTCGCGTTTTCTCCAACAGCTGTCGCGATTATAACAGTTTTGAACAAGCAGAGGTTTCTCGTACCGGTCTATCTATCGGGTATTGCTATTGCGTTTGTCTCAGGCCTTGTATTTATAAATCAGGGTTTTGGTATAGTAGCTGTCGCGCTGGGGCTTTTATTATCATTTTTCTTCGTAGGGACCGTTATATTTATATATTCTATGAAGCAATACATAAAAAGCCCGCTTACATGCATAGGTTATTTAGTAACTATGTCTATCCCGCTTGTGTATATGATTGGAGTGATATTTTTTAATGAGATCATGATACCTGTTTCTGTGGAGATCCTTCCGGATATCTTTGTTCTTGTCATGAGGCTCCTGACAGTGGCAGGTTTTTCTATACCTTTAATATATATCGCGCACAGGAAGACAGGGATATTGCATGATGTGGCAGGGTTTATAAGGAGAAAAAGATGAAGTTAGTAATAATAAGCCCATACCCGCTGGACAATGATACCGATAACATACATGGCGGGGTCGAGGCAGTGGCAGTTAATCTACTGAAAGGACTTTTAAGGTTTAAAGACCTTGATATACATGTCCTTACTGTAAGTCACGTTATAGACAAGGACAGGGATTTTAAGTCCAATGGTCTTACCATACACGCTGTAGCCGCAGACAAGAGATTTGGAAATATTACGCTTTACTCAAAAACAAGAAAGAGGATATGCAGAAAGATAAATGATATAAAACCTGACCTGATACATTCGCACATGCTTGGATATCATACGTTAGCAGCATTAGAGAGTGGTCATCCAAAGGTAGTTATAAGCACTCATGGCATAACTGAAGGCAACTGGGGAGTATCCTGCACGCTTATGGATAAGATGAGGCGATATCTTCAGGACTTGATACGCGAGAAATGCTTAAAGAGGGCTAAAAACATTATAGTAAATAGCCGGTTTTCAGAGGATTTTCTGAAGAGCTATAAGATCAGAAATCTTTACAGATTAAACAATCCGATCTCTGACCCATTTTTTAATATAGACGCGGATAAGGAAGAAGAAAACAGGATCTTATTCGCGGGGAATATCTCTGAGGCAAAAGGCGTAGGTACGCTTATAGAGGCAGTGAGGATTTTAAAGGGTTCGTTTAAGGATATAAGGGTCATGGTAGCCGGACCTGTAAGCGACAGTAGTTTTTACGCGAAGTTAGAAGGATTTATCAGGGAAAATAATCTGACCGGAGCTGTTAATTTTTTAGGCCATCTAAATGAGAATAAGCTGAGGGAGGAGTACGCAAAGGCCTCTATATTTGTTTTTCCTTCACAGCAGGATGTGGCCCCGCTCGCGCTTTTACAGGCAATGGCCTGCGGCAAGGCCATAGTCAGCACCAGGGTAGGAGGTATACCTTATATCGTGGATGACAGCGTAAACGGATTTTTGGTCAATAGCAAAAACCCTAATGCCCTGGCAGACATGGTAGCGGTATTATTAATGGACAAATCTCTACGTAAGGATCTGGGAGATAACGCGAAAAAAAAGATCTCCAAGGGCCACAGGATAGATTCTGTGGCAGAAGAGCTTTACGCGATATATAGAAGGTTTGAGGATAATTAATATGTTAAACATAAAGCAAGTTTCTAATCATGGGGAGTTCGAAGGCTATAAAGGCATGTGGAATGGCTTGCTAGAGAAGAGCAATATAGACAATGTCTTTATGACCTACGAGTGGGTCGATACATATATAAGGCATTTCTGCGTCTCTCAAAGATTATTGATACTGAATATCTTTGAAGGCGATAGATTAATAGGCATAGCGCCCCTAATGATAAGAAAATATAAATATCTTGGCTTACCTGTGAGGGCCGTTTCCTTTATAGGCGCAGGCGCGTCAGACAGGATGGATTTTATACTAACAGGCGACAAGGAAAAGGCCATATACCTGGTATTAGATCATCTGATGGGAATAAGCTCAGAATGGGATCTCATAGACCTTGAGGAGATAACAGAAAAGAGCGCTACCGTAGAGATCATTGAAAAGTGGCTACAGGAAAGGAATATCCTGAATTTTTCAGGGCCCCAAAAGAGATCGTTCCTTATACAGTTCGATGGTAATAGAAAGTCTCTTGTGGAAAAATTTTCCGGAAAGCTCAAAAAAAGACTGACGAAGCTGGACAATAAGAATATACAAGTGAACCTGGACTTTAAAAGATACAGGGTAAGGGCCAGCGAGGTAGAAGCCATCTTTTCAGATATATGCGATATAGAGGATCGCAGCTGGCAGGGAAAAAAGCAGAAGGGCATCTTTACAAAAAACCCCAGTAGGGATTTTCACAAGGAGATATTTGATAGATTTTCAAGAAATGGACAGTTGGATATCTCGGTCCTGATGTTAGAAAAAAAGCCAATAGCTTATATCTATAATTATCTGTATGGCGGGCGTTCCTATAATTACAATGTCGCTTTTGATAACGCGCATAAAAACCTTTCTGCCGGGACCATGCTTATGTTCTGGATGCTGAAGGATTCTGCTGTAGGCGATATTTCAGAGTTTGATTTTATGAGGGGCGAAGAACCATGGAAGAAGAGATTGACAAGTTCTTTTAAACTCCACAATCGCGTGAGGATCTTTAAAGGCAGTTTTTATTCCAGGAGCCTGTATGTACTACAGTCAAAGATCATGCCTTATTTTAGAAAGAAAAACGCGCTTCGCAAAATATGGATAACTATCAAGGAGAAACTGGGATGGTATTGAGAAGATCTTTTAAAGACATGGCAAAAGATTTATATTGTCGGCTGGGAATACCAGGGTCTTTATTGCGCCTGGCAGGTCTTTCAAGGCGGCCAAGACTTTTTATATTTACATATCACAGGGTATGCGATGCCTCAGGGAGCGCCTCATATCTTGCAGTGCCAAGCAGTGTATTTGAAAGTCATATGAGATTTATAAAGAATAATTTTAAAATAGTATCTCTCTTGGAAGGTGTAGAGATCTTATCTAAGGATACATCAGGCGGTATGTACGCTGCCATAACCTTTGACGATGGTTATATGGATAATTATCTTAACGCATTTCCCATACTGAAGAAACATAACGTACCTGCCACTATATTTCTTACAACAGATTTTATTGGCAAGGATAGTCTTTTCTGGTGGGACAGGATTTTTAATGTAGTGTCACAATTTCAATTGAATGGCAAGACAAGAGAAGAGATGGCAGATGACATAAATAGCACTCTATTAAGAAAAAAAGAGTCTGAGATAGAATCCCTTGTCAGTGGCTTAGAGGCAAGGCACCTTAATAATAAAGATATAAGACCCTGCGCCATGCTTGGCTGGGATGAGGCCAGAGAGATGCGCGATAATGGGCTTATAGATTTCGGATCACATACAAAGACACATCAAAATCTCTGCCTGCTTAATGACACTGAGGCGTTAGAGGAACTAAGAGGTTCCAAAAAGAAGATAGAACAGGAGTTGGACATAGAGGTCAATGTATTCTGCTATCCCTACGGGTTGTTTGATAAAAGGGTCAAGGATCTTATCTCTCAGGCTGGTTTTAAATGCGCCAGGAGCGCGTCGCAGGGATCCAATAGCAGAGAAACAGACAGGTTCTCATTGAACTATATCGGCGTAGGATCTCTTTTAAGGACAGATTTTCTCGCGGCACGAGTTTCGTCAAATTTATTTAAGACCAGAAATGGAGTCACAGCGTGAATATCTTTACTACTCGATTTTACATAAATAGCCCGTTATGGATGCAGGAGTGTATGGTTTCTCTGCGCGGCCTGAAGTTTAAATTACTCAGGGAAGGCAGGATGTTCCAGAGGCTGGTCTCTGAACTGGAAAAGAGCCAGTACTATTCAGAAGAGGAGCTCAGGAACCTGCAGAATGAAAAGTTCAGGATCATCATAAAGCATTCGTATGAAAATGTGCCATATTACAGGAGGCTCTTTAAGAAGCTGAATCTAAAGCCGGAGGATTTTAAGGATATCTCCGATATCTCTAAGCTCCCGATGATCAGTAAGCCTGATGTAAGAGTGAATCCAGATGATTTTCTGGCAAAAAACATAAATAGGCTCTTTACAAGGACTGTTTTTAGCAGCGGGACAACAGGCTCACCCTTAAAGATATTTAGAGATATGTACTTGATCAATTTTGAAAATGCCATACTCACCAGGCAATACAGGTGGGCAGGGTTTAATCCCGGGGATAAAAAGGTGATCATACGCTCCAGCCCAATAGTGCCTTCGCGTGTAAAGAGGCCGCCTTTCTGGAGGCACGATGTCTTTCAGAATAGTTTATGCGCCTCATCATACCATCTTTCAAAAGAGAATGTAGATTCTTACGCAAGGGAGATCTCCAGATATAGCTCAGATGTCCTGGAGACAGTGCCATCACAGGGTTATATATTTGCCAAGCTCGCTTTTCTTAAAGGCATAGACCTGAATTTTAAGAGTATATTTACCTCTTCAGAGGTCATGATGCCAGAGAAGAAATTATTTATAGAAAAACAATTGAAAGGCAAGGTTTTTGATCATTACGGGACAGCTGAACGCGTTTCTGCTATAGGTACATGCGAAAGAGGGACTTATCATGTGTATCCTGAGTATGCGATAACAGAGTTTTTGCCTGTTCCCGGCAAAAAAGGCCAATTCGAGATCGTAGGAAGTACTTTAAATAGTTTTGCTATGCCGCTTTTTAGATACAAAACAGGGGATATTGTGACCCTGTCTTCTAAAGTATGTTCCTGCGGAAGAAATTTCCCGATCGTTGAATCAATAGAGGGCAGAAACACAGACCAGTTTTTCATAACAAAGGACGGCCGCATGATATCGCTTTTTTGCTCGATCTTTTCAGCAGATCTAAAGGATGTCATCGAGGCGCAATTTATTCAGGAAGACATGAATATGCTTAAGGTAAAACTGGTAGCTGGTGACAAATATGACTCGTCAGACGAGGAGCTAATAAAGACTAATATAAAAAACTATCTCGGAGAAGATGTAACAGTAGACATAGAGAAGGTCGATTTTGTACCAAGGACAAACACAGGCAAGTTCAAACAGTTTATTTCAAAACTAAAAGAAAAGGAGCTCTAAGATGAAAAAACTAAATTCTGATCATGAGGCAATGCTGTACAAGAAACTATCAGATGATAGGGTCCAGTGCAGTTTATGCCCGAGAAGGTGCGTGATAGCTGAAGGCGAGAGAGGATTCTGTAAAGTAAGAGAGAATAAAAAGGGCACGCTTTACGCTATCAGCTATGGCAAGGCAGTGCATATAGCGGAAGAGCTCATGGAGACTGAGGCAGTGTTTCATTTTGAACCTGGAAGCCGCATACTCTCTCTTGGAAATGTAGGCTGTAATCTTTCTTGCCTGTATTGTCAGAACTGGAGATTTTCTCAGATAGAACATCTGGATGAAAACGTCATATTTGACTATACGCCTGAGCAGGTCGTTAAGACCGCGCTGGAAAAGGGCATAAAGGTGCTTTCATGGACCTATAACGATCCTGTTATATGGTTTGAATTTGTCATGGATACAGCCAGGCTTGCTAAGAAACACGGCATTATTAACCTCTTTAAGTCAGCCATGTTTATAAACCCAGAGGCCCTAGAGCAGTTGATGGATGTGATAGATATCTTTAGCATCTCTGTAAAGAGCCTGAACTCTGAATTTTACAAAGAGTTTACCGGGGGCTGGATAGATCCAGTGCTTAAGGCTGTTAAGCAGGTTTTCGATGCAGGCAGGCATCACATAGAGATAAGCAATCTCGTAGTCACTGGCGCAAATGACAGTGAAAAGGATTATTTACAATTTATTAATTGGGTAAAGAAGGATCTTTCCGCGGATATCCCGATTCATTTTGTGCGTTTTCATCCGAATTATAAATATACACACGTTGCCCGCCCTTCCATAGATACCCTTGAGAAGGCAGAGAGATTAGCAAAGGCCTCTGGCATAAAACACTGCTATCTCGGCAATGTATTTATGCACGAAGGCGCGAATACATACTGTAGTCATTGCAGCAATCTGCTGGTTGAAAGAAGGGGCTTAAACGCAGATGCGGTTGGCTTAAAGGCCTCTAACAGCGGCTATATATGCAGTAAATGTAAGTCGAGTACACCGATAAAGATGATAAATATAAAGGAGGGCACTCATGAAATCACTAAGGCATAAATGGGATAAGGATATTTGGCTCCTGCATCTTGAAGCAGATAATAATAACGGAGGCACTAAATCTATTGTCTATTCTCGTGTTATATGGAATGGCAATGGCGGCTTAAACGGGCCTAAGACCAGTGTCCCTGTAAAATCCGGGGAGAGTTACAGGTTTATACTGTCCAAAAACAGCATGGATGAGGTAGGCGTGGATATCAGATTTGAAAAAGGGCTTGCAGTAAAGATCTTCAGGCTCCAGGACAGGGCTTATCTGCCAGGGGATTCTGATATAGTCTTTTCAAGTGAGGGGACATTAAATTGAAAAAGATAGCTTTTCTTAATTCAACTTTAAATATTGGCGGCGCTGAAAAACTGGGCTACGAGATAATGCGGGACCTCGATAAGGCCAGGTTTACGGTCAAGTCATTCTGTCTTTATGGGCCTGGCGTTATTGGGAAAAGGCTCACTTCAGAAGGCATAGACCTTACGCACAGCCTTATGCGCAATAAATACGATTTTTTAGTAATATTCAGATTGATAAAGGCGCTAAAGGCTGAAGAAATAGACATACTGTATCTTGAGAGTTCGCCGCTGGTTCTATTTTGGGGATTTATATGCGGAAGGATAGCCAGGATCCCATATATTTATACAACGATCCATACCATGAGAAAGCCAGAGGCGTGGAAGAGATATAAATCAGGCATTATAAATAGATTAATATTGCGCAGGTTAGACAGAGTGGGTGTACCTTCAAGGATCAAATACGATTCCCTTATAAAAGAATATGGTCTTGATTCAAAAAAGCTCGAGCTGATCCAAAACGGCATAGACATAAAGAAGTTTGATAGGCTGAAAAAGGCCAATGGGTTAAAAAAAGAATTAGGCATCTCACGCGATCAGAAGATCATAGGTATAGTAGGAAGATTAGTAAATGAAAAGGCGCATGATGTTTTTTTAAAGGCAGCGCAGCATATTATCGGATCCGAGCCGAATGTCAAATTTTTGATCATAGGAGATGGCGAAGAAAAGAAGAATCTCAAGGCCCTGGCAGATGGTCTGGGCATTTCAAAGAACGTGATATTTATTGATAAAGGCAAGGATACAGAGAACATCCCAGGGCTTATTTCTATATTTGATGTAGCAGTGCTTTCCTCAAGAATGGAATTATTCCCTCTGGTGTTATTAGAATACATGGCAGCATCCAAGCCTATAGTAGCGACAAGGGTGGGCGGAAATCCGGAGATCATCGTGCATGGCGAATCAGGGATCATTGTTCCGCCTGAGGATCCAAAGGCCCTTGCAGAAAATGTCATAGCGATATTAAAAGACAAGGACATGGGCAGCAGTATGGCGGCCCTGGCAAGAAAAAGGGTCAAGAAAGAATTTTCTCTGGAGCGGATGGTAGAGAGAACAGAGAGATTCTTTCTGAATCCAGCGCCAAGATATTTTAAAACCCACATAATCCTGGCAGGCCCTGGCCTTTCAGTAAAAGGCGGGATATCGTCTTTTGCGAGAAATTATCTGAGCTCGCGATCGCCGGAAGGATCGAAGATAACATATCACGCGACAACAATAGACGGCAGTAAGATACTCAAGACCTTTTTCTTCTTAAAAAGTTTTTTACTTTTTGCCGCTAAATTAGTTTTTGATAGGACCATAAAGATAGTACATGTCTGCAGTTCCTCAAAAGGCAGTTTTTACAGAAAAGCGATGATATTGATCCTGTCCAGGCTTTTTAAAAAGGCCACTATTTTTCATATACATGGTGGAGGTTTTCACCTGTTTCATGATAGAGGAACTATATTGCGGAAGTTTTTCATAAGAAAGGTATTAGATATAACTGATTCAATAATAGTCCTGTCAGAGTCATGCCTTTTAGATATCAAGGGAATCACAAAAAACAGGAATATAAAAGTGATACCTAATCCTATAGATACCTCTGATTTTATATCAATTAGAGGCAGTAGAGATAATTCTAGTCTGAATGTCTTTACCGCGGGCAGGCTTTACTGGCTTAAAGGCACATATGACATATTGGATATAATTCCGCGCATCTTAAAAGAGATACCAGGCGTGAAGTTTCACCTGGCAGGTGATGGAGATGTGGAAAAGGTCAGAGAGATCGTCAGGAATAAGGGAATAGAAAAGAACGTATTTTTACCAGGCTGGCTCGATAAGCATGGATTAATAAAAAATCTTAAAGACGCCGGTATATTTTTACTGCCTTCATATACTGAGGGGCTTCCAGTAGCCATGCTCGAGGCAATGGCATCGGGTTTACCTGTTGTCTCTACAAGAGTAGGCGGTATACCTGAGCTGGTAGAGGACGGGGTCAATGGATTTTTAGTAGAACCCGGGGAAAAGCAGAAGCTGGGAAACAGGATCATAAAACTGCTTAAGGACGCGGATCTAAGAAACAGGATGGGCAAGAATAACATCGATAAGATAGACAGGTTCTTCAGGCTGGATCGTATCGTAGGTAAATTCTACAAGGAGTACGAGCGTTTGGTCGAGGTTTCGCCTCGACCAGGCAGGTTAAGATGGTATATCAAGAGGCTATCCTGTATGTCTACCCTGGAGATTATTCACAGGATGGGCAGTATGGTACAGGCTGAGGTAAAAAGGTTTTCCAGGGGCAATGTAGATATAGACAGGCTCTTGAAGAAGAAGATCGCGCCGCGGACATTTTATTTTAAGGATAATGCAATAAAGGAATTTTCAAGGCTCTTCCCTGGCAGATCAAAGGATATCCTCAGAGAGGCTGATGAGATCTCCGCTCACAGGTTTAAGATCTTTGATCTGGATTGGGATGCCGGTAAAGACATAGACTGGCATAAAGATATTCTTACAGGCAAAACATGGCCTTTAGTATATCAGGCCGATATAGATTTTAAAAATAACCACGATTCCAAGGAGATAAGGTTTATATGGGAATTGAACAGACATCAGCATCTTGTAACATTGGCCAAGGCATATTTTTTAACAAAAGACAAAAGATATAAAGAAGAGGCAAGGGGTCAGATCCTTTCATGGATAGAACAAAATCCTCCTTATAAGGGGGTTAATTGGACAAGCGCGCTTGAGGTAAGCCTGAGATTAATATCGTGGTGCTGGGCCTATAAGTTTATAGGGATAGATGAAGACAGGGATGAGTTTTTGAGATCTGTATACCTGCAGACTAAATTTATAGAGCGTAATCTTTCTAAATATTCATCCGCGAATAATCATCTGATCGGCGAGGCGTGCGGCTTAATAATCACAGCGTTGAGTTTTCCAGAATTCAAGGATTCTGACAGGTGGCTATATAAAGGTAAATCTATCCTGTTCAGGGAGATCCTCCGGCAGGTACATCCTGATGGAGTCACAAAGGAACAGGCATTCCATTATCAGGGATTTATTATGGAACTTTTTGTGCTCGCAGCGGAGCTTCTTATAAAGAACAACATAAAAATCCCCAGGAAAGTCATGGACAGGTTCTTTTCCATGTCTGAATTCGTAATGAATATCATTGATTCTAAAGGCAAGGCGCCTCTTGTCGGAGATTCTGATGATGGAAGGGCTATAAGATTATCCAATAGTGAAGATTTTAGCCTGTTTAAGTCTATTTTGACAAGCGCATGTATTTTATCGCAGAGGGGTGATTTTAAAAGTAAAGGCGGTACCTTTAGCGAAGAGCATTTTTGGATATTCGGGCTTAAAGGATATAAGGCTTATCGATCTATCAGGACTAAAAGGCCCGCGCTGGGTTCAAGGCTTTTTAAAAAAGGCGGCTATGCTGTTTTTAGAAATGGCAAAGATGAAGTGCTTTTAATGGACTGCGGGAAACTGGGTTATGGGTCAATAGCAGCTCATGGCCATGCAGATCTTTTGAGCGTAACGCTGGTTGCAAATGGCGCGGAACTCTTAGTGGATCCCGGAACTTATTTATATCATACAGGAGGCGTATGGAGGGACTATTTTAGAGGCACAAGAGCTCATAATACAGTTACGCTGGACGACAATAATCAATCAGAGATAACAGGCCCTTTTATGTGGGGCAAAAGGCCTTTACCCAGGATAGAAAAGTGGAAAAGCTCCAAAGACATGGATTATATATCTGCCGCGTATAAAAATTCCAGGATCAGCCACAGGAGGACCATCTATTTTGATAAAAAGAAAGGGCTGTGGCGCATAGAGGATTTCTTGAATACAGCCAGGCAGAGCACAGTAAGACAGTATTTTCACTTGTCTCCAGCAGTAAAGATCAGGCTGTTGGATCCCAATGTGATCGAGGTAGAGAATCAGGGGATATATTTATATATAACATTGGATAGCCGTTTAACAGTTGATGTAAAAAAGGGTAGGTTGGATCCTATTTTGGGCTGGAGCTCAGATATATTTGGCACAAAGGTAGAGAGTCCAACGCTTGTCAATACAGCTGTTATAGGCAGTTCAAGGAAATTCACAACGTTTTTGCGTGTCTCAAATAGAAAACTGTCGAGGATAGAAGTATGAAGAAAAAAAAGACTTTAAGTATATTTGGACTTGGATATGTAGGCGTGGTCACAGCAGCCTGTCTTGCTGAACAGGGCTATCACATCATAGGTGTCGATGTCAGCAGGAAAAAGCTGGACCTTATAAACAAAGGCAAGAGTCCTATTGTCGAGAAAGGCATTGATGACCTTGTATCCAAGACAGTCAAGAGAAAGAGGTTTTGCGTAACTGACTCTGCGATGTACGCGATATCAAATAGCGAAGTTTCAATAGTGTGCGTTGGTACACCTTCCATGGAAAACGGCGCAATAGACCTTTCGCATCTTAAGAATGTCTCAAGAGAGATAGGGGCTAGCCTAAAGGGACTGCGAAGATACCATATTATAGTCATAAGAAGCACTATGATGCCGGGCACAACAGAAGATGTCGTTATCCCTATTATAGAAAAGGCCTCGTCCAAAAAGGCGTTTAAGGATTTTGGCGTGCTGGTCAATCCGGAATTTATGAGAGAGGGTAATTCCATAGAGGATTTTTACGCACCGGCAAAGGTGATAATCGGGAGTAGAAAAAAGCAAGATGAAAAGGTGTTGCGTTCGATATATGGATTCATCAAGGCGCCTTTTATTTCAACAGATTTTAAGACAGCGGAATTTTCAAAATATTTGGACAATGTTTTCCACGGCCTAAAGATAGTATTTGCCAATGAGATAGGGGCTTTTTCCAAGAGATTTGGCCTGGATGGAAAAAAGGCAATGGAGATCCTGTGCATGGATAAAAAGTCCAATATATCAGGCATGTATCTTAAGCCCGGGTTTGCCTTTGGAGGATCATGTCTTCCAAAGGATCTAAAGGCAGTCCTGCATAAGACAAAGATAGGGGAATTGGATCTGCCGCTTCTGGGGTCTATCGTAAAGAGTAATGACCTGGCTATTAGAAGGGCATTCGAGGCGATTAAAAAGACAGGTAAGAAAAAGATTACAATGCTGGGCCTGAGCTTTAAACCAGGGACAGATGATCTAAGAGAGAGTCAGATGGTCAGGCTGGCAGAGCTTTTGATCGGTAAGGGCTATAAGTTAAAGATATACGATAAGAATGTATCTCTCGCGGCATTGATGGGCGCTAACAGGACTTACATAGAAAATGAGATACCGCATATAGCGTCACTTTTATGCGGATCCATTAATGAGGCAATAAAGACTTCAGAGGTGATCGTGGTAGGGCATTCCGCAAAGGAATTTAAGAAGGCTATAAAGAAAATAAAAAAGAACCAGGTTTTAATAGATCTAACCTAAAGGGCATATTATGAACGCAAAGGTCGCGATTTATAAACAGCATAGTTTACATTATTCAAATAGGGCGCCGTATTTTCCGCCGGCAATATTTGCAGAATATCCCTTTGCGAATAAGACAGTTGATACAGGGAATGAGGCCTATTTTTCATTAAGGGAATTGTTTAAGATGCTTGATCTTGATTCTAAGAATTTTGGAAAAAATAACTGGAATCCTCTTTCTTTTCTTGTATCGCCAGGCCAGACAGTGCTTTTAAAGCCGAACCTTATGAGGCACTTTGCTGACAAGGGATCTACAGATAAGCTGATTACTCATGGCTCTGTGATCAGGGCGATCGCAGATTATGTCTATATTGCTCTGAATGGCAAAGGCAGGATCATTATTGCTGATGGCCCAATGGATGATGGTGATTTTGGAAAGATATGCAGGATCACGGGCCTGGACGAGATAAAGAGATTCTATAAGAAAAATGCCGGCTTTGATATCGAGATATATGACTTGAGGCAGGAACAGGTATTTAAAAAGGGCAATGAGATCATCCGCAGACTAAAGCTATCCGGTGATCCTATGGGCTATACAGCTATTGATTTATTCAAACACAGTGAATTCAAAAAAGACTCCTTGGACTATACGACATTCAAGGGGAGCGAATGTATAAGTTCTATCATGAATGCCCATCACAATGATAAGAAGAACGAATATCTTGTATCCAATACACTGCTTAACGCGGATGTGGTCATTAATATTCCTAAACTCAAGACACACAACAAGGCTGGCGTTACGCTATCTCTTAAAAATATGGTAGGCATTACAGGTGACAGGAACTGGCTGCCTCATTTTAAAGGGGTTTCATCAAAGTGCAATAGGATCAATAAGAGGGGCAGCAAGGTTTCATGTGTTTTGAATAAAGGGATCATCAAATATCTTAAGGATAAAGTAAAGGAACTAAGAGGCCTCAGGGATTCTGATATAAAAAAGGGCAACTGGCATGGAAATAATATTATCTGGAGGATGATCTTAGACCTATCGCGAATAGTCATGTACGCGGATAAAAAAGGTAAGCTTCAGAAAGAGGTGCAGCGCAAGAATTTCTTTATTATAGACGGCATAGTCGGAGGAGAAGGGGATGGCCCTATGAATCCTGATCCAAAGCCGTGCGGCGTCTTAATGGCGGGTTTTGATAGCCTATGCGTAGACATGGCCGCGGCCAGGCTTATGGGGTTTGATCCTAAGCGTATCCCGCAATTTAAAAACTTCTCCAATAGTATATACAAGGATATCAAGGTTGTATCTAATTTACGCGATTGGGATAGATCTTTATCTCAGTTTAAAGGCAGGTGCCTGGGTTTTAAGCCGTTTTATGGATGGAGACATCATATAGAGGTAAAAGATGAAAAATAAAAGCGTTTTGATAATAGTAGAAAATCTATCCGTACCTTTTGACAGGCGCGTGTGGCTGGAGGCAAGGGCGTTAAAAGAGAACGGCTATGGTGTCAGCGTTATTTGCCCTAGATCTGGAAAAGATAAAGGTTTTGAAGTCCTTGAAGGCATAAATATATACAGGTATAAGCCCGCCCCTAATACAAAAGGCGTTTTAAGCTACGTGTTTGAATTTTCGTATTGTTTTATCATGACATTTTTATTGAGCATATGGATAGCATTGAGACACAGCTTTGACATAATCCACGCGTGCAATCCACCAGATACATTTTTTGCCATAGGACTGTTCTATAAATTATTTGGCAAGAAGTTCTATTTTGACCAGCATGATCTTTGCCCGGAGGTATATCTCGCGAAATACGGCATGAATAAAAAGGACTTTCTTTATAAGGCCCTTCTCGCGCTTGAATTCCTGACATATAAAACAGCGGATAAGGTCATTGTCACGAATGATTCTTACAGGCAGATCGCTATTGCAAGGGGAAAGCTGGATCCTGAAAAGGTCGTTGTAGTCAGGACGTCCCCGGAATTAGAGAGATTTAAAAGGACACCCTCTGACGCGGCGCTTAAACGCGGGAAAAAATTTCTTGTTTCTTATCTTGGCGTCATGGCCCCCCAGGATGGCGTGGATTATCTTTTGGTCGCGATAAACATCATTATAAACAAGTATAAACGCGACGATATAATGTTTACTTTAATAGGGAGCGGGGATTCTATCGAGGATCTAAAGAATCTAAGAGAGGAATTGGGTCTCGATGGAGCGGTCTTATTTACCGGCAGGATCCCTGATGAAGAGCTTTTTAAATATTTGTCCAGTTCTGATGTATGTGTCGCGCCGGATCCAAAGAGCCCTTTAAATGATAAGTCCACCATGAATAAGATCCTGGAATATATGGCAATGGAAAGGCCAATAGTCTCTTTTGATCTAAAGGAATCCAGGTATTCAGCGGGTGACGCGGCGCTTTATGCCAAGCCGAACAATATCGAAGAATTTGCCAAAAATATCATTGAATTGGTAGATGACGCGCGGCGCAGAGAGAAGATGGGAAAGCTTGGTTACCAGCGCCTTAAGGGCGAGCTTTCATGGGAATACAACAAGAAGAGGTTAATAGATGCGTATAGAGGATCTATCTAAGAAAATAATAACTGGAGCGCTTTTAGCTTCGTTTGCATTTTTTCCAGTGAACCTGTTCGAGAAGAAGAGGGAGAATTGGTTCCCGTTCTATATTCCCTGGAATTACTGTCAGGATTCGAGGCTGGATTTTAGTTTCTTGCTGGACGCGCCTGCCGGCAGTCATGGTTTTTTGACTGTAAAGGACGGGCATTTTTATTTTGAAGATGGCAAGAAGGCGAGATTCTGGGGGGTGAATATACATTCTGACACGGCATGTTTTCCCACGCGTAAACAGGCAGAGGATGTTTCAAAGAGACTTGCCCAGCTGGGCTGCAACGCAGTGAGGATGCATTTTCTTGATAATGAAGCACCTCATGGAATAATAGCGTCACATCGCAATGACTCGCAGCATCTTTCAGAATCGCAGATGGATAAATTGGATTATTTTATCTATCAATTGAAACAGAATGGCATATATGTGTGCTTTGATGTATTGGGCCTCGGGGTCAGGAGATTTAAAAAAGACGACATGGTGCCTGAATTAAAAGACATGCCCAGAGGCGCAAGGGGCATCTCATTTTTTAATAAACGCATTATAGAGTTGAGCAAGAAATTCGCGTTTGATTTTTTGAGTCATGTGAATCCGTACACTGGCGTTAGCTATCTGGATGAGCCGGCAATTGCCTTTGTGGAGATGACCAATGAGAATTCTATTTTTTTTAAAAGCTGCAGGAATTTCTCACCTTACTATGAAAACGAGATAGAGGGATTATGGAAAAAGTGGCTTGTTGATAATGATAAGAATCTTGACGGTGACTGGGCTCATTGGAGCGAAGACAGGGAATTTTTATATGAACTTACAGATGGATATCAGAGAGATATGTATGAGTACCTTCGTTCTATAGGCGTGAAGGTCCCCATAGGGGCTTCGAATATACCGTACGACAGTCTGATGCTGTTAGCGGACAGTCACATGGATTTTACTGATATTCACGTGTACTGGGATCTATGTGATTCCATGGATAAGATACACAACAGGCCCCTTGTGAAGCAGGACCATACGAATCCTAAGACAATAGTCAATACGATCAGCATAGCAAAGACCAGTAAAAAACCTTTAATGTCCACTGAATGGGGAAGTAATTGGCCTAATGAATGGAGGTCAATAGACATGCTGACCACCGCGTCTTATGCGAGCTTGAACGATTGGGACGCATTGTTTTTGTATTCCTATAATGGCGGCTACACCTCCAACTGGTATGATCTTGAAAAGAGACTTTATTTTGGCACAGTAGTGTTTAATGATCCGGCAAAGATGGGGCTTTTTTCATTGGCCGCACTTATGTTTTTAAGAGATGATATTGAAAAATCGTCAAAGGTATACACGGTACGTTATCCCGTAGAGTCACTTTTTAAGATGGATGATACCTGGGCCGATAGATTGGGCATGGCAGGCGCAGCATATCTGGCTAGAGTTGAAAAAATATTTTACAGAAATAACGAAGGAGGCCCGGGGACTGAAGTAGACTATCCTGATCTTGAGGGCTTGTCAAATGAGGACGGGACGGTCGTTTCCGATACGGGCCAGATTACCAGGGATCACAAAAAGGGCGTCTTTATGCTGAAGACTCCGAGGGTATTTTCTTTTTCAGGATTTTTGTCCGAGAAACAGGATCAGGAATTTCAGGGCGTAAGATTTTCCACAGAGGAAGACTTCGCCACTTTTACAGTTATTTCTATGGACGATAAGGATATATCCGGATCCAAGCGACTTTTGTTAGCGGTAGTCGGCCGTGTTCAAAATAGAGGTCAGAAACTCGCCCCGCATATCACTAAGAGTTCAGACGATCTTCGCAGGGATGTGTATATCTTAAATGAGGGGGAAGAGCCGATAATGGTAGAAGATATAGAAGGGAATATTTTTATAGAAAAGACTGAAAACGATAATGGATTAATGGTGTTTTCTTTGGATGAAAAAGGGCACAGGAAAGAGACTGTTCCTGTAAAGCGTGTGCGTGATGGTTATAGCTTTGATGTGTCAGGCAGTTATCAGACTATCTATTACGAGATCATAAGGATGTAGGCATGTTAAAAGAAAAGGACCAACTTTTTAGAAAATTATTAATACTGTCAGATGTGGCCACTATCTGCGTCTCATTCTTTATTGCTTATGCATTGAGACAGAATATAGAGGTGCTTGGAGAACTCTATTCTCCGTCTAAATATCTGAATATACTGGCCCTGGTCTTATTTTCATGGATGTTCGCATTGCGTTCCACAGGCCTATATGAATCTTTAAGGAGAGAGAATCTATTCGGGATAACGAGTCGTATAATAAAAAGCGCCTTTTTTGTTATGGTGATATCTATAGGCGCGATATTTATTTTTAAGATGGAATTTGTGAGCAGGACCTTTATATTAAGCCTGCTTCTTGTGACGAGTTTATTTTTGATATTCGAGCGATGGATCGTAATATCCTCTTTGAGATTTTTTAGGAAAAAGGGTTATAATTTTAGAAATATTTTAGTAGTGGGCACAGGGCCCAGGGCAAAGAATTTTATAGAACTTGTTCACAGGCATGATGAGTGGGGTCTGAGGATCATAGGTATAATAGACGCTGAGAAAAAGATGCTGGGAAAGACTGTAGCCGGGGAAAAGGTAATAGGACTTCTAAAGGATATACCAAAGATACTTATTGAAAATGTAGTAGATGAGGCGATGTTTGTAATACCCAGGAAGTGGATACCTATTATAGAAGAAAGTCTTTTGGCCTGTGAGTTGCAGGGCGTTAAGACCAATCTTGCCGCTGATTTTTTTAACATGAAGATATCAAGCTGGAGCTCCGGCGAGGTCGGAGGCGTACCTACTCTGGGCTTTCAGACAACAGTTGGTGAAGAATGGCAATTGTTAGTTAAAAGGTTATCTGATATACTATTATCGTTAGCAGGTATGGCGATCACCCTGCCTATTTTGATAGGAGTAGGTATCGCTATAAAGATTTTTTCGCGAGGGCCTGCGATATTTAAGCAAATAAGAAGCGGCCTTAATGGCAGAAAGTTTGTGATGTATAAATTCAGGACTATGGTGGATGGCGCAGAAAATGGGATAGACGCGCTTCGCGCCAATAATGAAATGGCCGGGCCTGTATTTAAGATGCGCAAAGATCCACGTGTCACAAGATTTGGCGAATTTTTACGCAGGTCTAGTCTGGATGAACTACCACAGCTTTTTAATGTATTGAAGGGCGAGATGTCTATAGTAGGCCCGAGACCTCCTATACCTAGAGAAGTGGAGAAATACCAGATCTGGCAGAGAAGGCGTCTTAGCATGAAACCAGGACTTACGTGTTTGTGGCAGATAAATGGACGCAATAATGTAGACTTTGACGAATGGATGAAGCTGGATTTAGAATATATAGATAATTGGTCATTGAGATTGGATCTGAAGATCTTATTAAAAACAGTACCCGCGGTGATTTTTTCAGTAGGCGCGAGGTAACGGAGGTAGGTATGAAAATGATATTTTCTGTTTTGCTGGTTTCATGTTTTATACTATCAGGTTGTTCATGTCCTGTTAGCGGCGGGGGTAAGAAGACAGTGGCGCAGGCAGGCAAATACAAGATGAGCGTAGAGGACCTGAAGTACGAGTTAAAGAGTGTGCCTCATGACGAAACAGCGCTTCTGGATACAGCAGCAGGCAGGGCGCAGTATATAGATAGATTGCTGGAGAAAGAGCTTCTTCTTCAAGAAGCACAGCGTCAGGGTCTGGACAGGGAAGGGGATTTCATGAAGAGTATTGAGAGCTACTGGGAGCAGGCGCTTTTAAGACTTTTGCTTGAGAAAAAGAGCAAGGAGATCTCAGGTCTGATCCATGTCTATGATAATGAGGTGGAGGAGCATTACAGGGACTCCGGAGAAGACTTGCCTCTTCCAACGGTTCGGGCTGATATAAGAAGGGCTATTAGGCAAGGAAAAGAGACAGAGGCAATGAGGGCATGGATAAAGGAATTAAGGAAAAAATCATATATAAAGATAAATAAGAAACTTCTGGAAGAAGTACTTTCGAATCGTTAATTACATGTGTCATTGCGAGCCTCAATTTGTAGGCCAGGTTTAAACCTGGCCTACAAATTGGGCAATGACAGGCATAGGAGGGGATCATGGCAAAGTACAAGCGCAGGAATTATTTCATAAACAAGGGTTTTCAGACAGAGTTTATATTGAAGTTTTGCGTATTGGCGGCTATTGGATGCGTGTTCTTTGGGATAATTTTATACGCCTTTTCTAGTCGTACGCTTACCACATCTTTCGAGAACTCGAGGCTGGTAGTAAAAAGCACAGCTGATTACATATTACCTGGTTTGTTATTTGGCGGGCTTATAGTGGGACTTTTATTGGCAATAGCAGCGAGTATTGTAGTGCTTTTCATGACGCATCGGCTCGCGGGACCTATGTACAGGTTTGAAAAATATGCCCAGAAGGTCGGTAATGGCGAGCTCGCGCCTGATTTAAAGATAAGAAAGAAAGACCAGTTTCAGAATCTGGTCAGCGCCTTTAATAACATGACCCAGGGACTAAACGTGGGACTTTTAAAGGTGGTCGGTGTTTCAGAAAAGCTGGACGGCTTAATAGATGAGCTTACAGACAGCTCGAACCAGGAATTGCTGCTCAAAGAGGACATAAAGAAGATAGTCTCTGAGTTAAAAAAGGATAAAAAGGACCTTAATAACGCACTTTCGTATTTCAAAATAAGCAGGTAGCGTACCAAAGGTTACCTGTCCAACTTCGTAGGTCGGATTTAAATCCGACCTACGAAGTTGGACAGGTCTAAGCCCTATGATTAAAGTTAGAGCTGCTATTATTTTAATTATTGCGTGTTTAGCACTTAATATTGCGGATTTTGCGCATTCGCAAGACAGGGAATGGAATATATTCTCGACGAGGTTTTGTACCGTGTTCTATGAAAAGGATGTGAATTTGAAGATAGTCAACAGGCGCATCAATCTAAGATTTTCTGATTTTTACAGCGCCAGGGCATACAGGAAAAAGGCGGATATGTCAATGGAGGAGATAGTCTCAGACAAACTTGACGCTATATTCATGAAGGTCGAGGACATACTGGACATGTTTCCTTCCAAGGTACACGTTGCCATTAATATCTATAAGACAAAACATGGCCTGAACGAGGCATACGAAGACATATTTAACCAGCCAAATACAGCAGTTTCTTTTTATGTTTACAAGACCAATACCATTTACACCACAGAACGCGCCATAAGACAAGGCCTTCTTGCCCACGAGATGGCCCATTGCATAATAGACCACTACTTCGTCATTTTACCGCCTAAAAAAATCCAGGAAATGCTCGCGATCTACGCAGATGTACATCTAAAAGATTAATAAGATTTTGCTTGCAAAAGCAGGGCATATCTGGTATACTTATATAAGTATTTAAAAAGTATTTTAAGGAGGAGCATATGAGAAAGATAGTATCTATAATAATAGTAGTTAGCATGTTAACGATCGCGTCTGCCATGGCTAAGCAGGATGCAGATGTGTGCCGGACCAGATGCAGGCTTGATGAGGGAGTTATCTGTCTTGAGAGAGACCCTTGCGCGCCTGAAAATGAGTATTTATTAAAGGCTGCAAAGAATTGCAGAGAAGAAGCTGTTGCCAAATATATGCCTATTACGAAGCTGTTGTTCGTAGATATCCTGTCGCAGGTGATACGGCTGGATAAGGAATTTGCCCAGAATGTATATAGACTGAGCGATGAAGAGAGATATATTTTAAAGGCAGAACTCCTGGATCGTAAAGGCATAGATATGTTTGTCGGTACCAAGCCTTTATCTCCTCTTACAAGAGAAGAGCTGGCTACAGTATTAAAGAATATAACTGTAGAAAAGTATTTAGGCCTTTCAAGCGGCCTGCCAGGTCAGATGTTTGACCTGAAGAACGCCGAATTTATTGTGTATGATGTCGAAGTATACGTAGATGAAGGAAAAGGGTTTGAAGTGTGGGAAAGGAAGAAGACCTTTGAAGAGAGTAAATCCAACGCAGAAGACTATGTTGCAAAGCTTGATTCCTGCGATGACGCAATGGTAGTGTTTGGTGACAATGAAAAGGGCAGGATTCCTGAAGCAGGTTCAAGATTAAAGACAATATATAAGTTTTTTGGCAGGGATGACGAGATGGTTACAGAATGCGAGATAGCAATGCTTCTGTCTGATCCAGATGTGACAAGGGCATTGAAACAGAAATACAATCCATCAAGGTTACTTACAAGGGCAAATTTCGTAGACCTTCTTGTAAAGACAAGGCACATAGAAAACCAGCTGCCAAGGCATTATGCTGTTCTTACTGAGAACGAGATATATAGACTTCAGACTGAGATACTCCGGAAGCACGGCATTGATATATTTGTAGGCACTGATCCAAGTGAGTTATTGACTCGCGAAGAGCTTGCCAGGGTGTTGTATGATTCTCCTGTGCAGGAGATCATAGGCATAAGTAATGGTAGTCAAGGCCAGAGTTTTGAGCTCAAGAACGCGGGTTTTGTCATATACGATTTACACGCATATGTAGATGAAGAATCCGGGTATGAAGAGTGGTACAAGAAAAAGAGTTTCTTCGAGAGCTCTTTAGCGAGTAAAGATTACGTAGTCAAGCTCGACTCAGGAAATTACGCGAGTGTTTATTTTGGAGATGATAAAAAAGGCAAGATCCCAGTAGCAAATTCCCCTATAAGGGTGACTTATAGACTTTATGCGCCTGTTGCGATGATTACAGAGGATGATATTATCTGCGTATTGGGCAGGATAGTCCCTGTAGCCGAGACATATATCCCACCTATGCCCCCTCCTGAATTTCCGCCGCCCACTAACGGATACGATGATCCTGCTTCACACTTATGAGGAGAGCGCGGTTAATTCAGAATATTTGTATATCCTTTCTTAGTTTAGCGATATTTTTTTCGCTAGGCGAAATCATTACAAGAAAAATCGTTGGCTCCCCATTATTGACAAAGCCGGATAATGTTTTATTCTGGAGATACAAGAAGGGCCAGATTGGCTGCCAGAAACTATATTCGCCTGTTTCACGAGTTGACAAGAATGGTTTTCGTTATTCAGGCAAGGAGTATGACCCGGCTTTACCGTCGATTTATGTAGGAGGGGATTCCTATGCCTGGGGAGAAGGCGTTCTGGACAGAGAGACATTTGCAGCCAGTCTTCAGGATTTACTGGATTCGCGCGGCATGCATTATAATGTCCTTAACGGAGGCGTACCCGGCTATGGTATTGAACAGATCGCTAACAGGATGGAAATAGAGAGCGAAAAATATAATTGTAAATATGCTATATTTTTATGGGTAGAAGAGGATATAAATAGGCTGAGGGATATTTCTCCTGAAAGAAAGAAAAGATTTCTCAGGGATTACAGGCTGCGTTCGATGTTTCGTTACTCCGCTTTTTTAAAAATGATAAAAGAGCGGGTGTTTGATAAGTTTTTGCAGAAAGATATAGGCTTTGGTTATTATGGCGATGAAAATCTGGAATACGCAAAGGCTAATTCATTCGATGAAAAGATCAAGGGCCTGACTCCTAAAATAAGAGATAATGTTCGTTTTCTTAAAGATAGAAATATAATCCCAATGTGGGCATTTATAACCGTGCCTTCTAAAGAATTTAAAAGCTACCTTAATTTACTGGCGGATGAGCTTTCTGTGAAGTTGATCGATCCAGAGGCAACCTATAGAGGACATTTTCAGGGATTAAAAAATATGGCAACTGAGCACAGTGGACATTTTAAGCCGAAGGTCTATAGATTATTAGCCGGAGAACTTTTTGATAGAGCGTTTCAGGGGAGCGACCAATGACTTTTTGTGAAAGATATTTTCTAGGCTTTGCGAAAAGATTTATTCTAAGGCATGCGTTATTGAAAAGGGCGTGCCTTTTTTTCTTGGTCCAGAAACCCGTGACAAGGCTTCTCAAGCCCCCATTTACAAGGACCTCCAAGATAATCGCCATAGATATCACTTATGTCTGCAATCTAAAATGCAATAATTGTGTTCGCTCCTGTAAGCAGGCCCCGACCAGTCAGCGTATGACTGTCGAGCAAATAAAAAAGTTTATCAAGGAGAGTATTGAAAATAATAACAGATGGGAAAGAATACGACTGATGGGAGGGGAACCAACGCTTCACCCTGACCTTCTTAAGATCGTACAGTTATTACTGGAGTACAAAAAGAAATATTCTCCTGAGGCTGTGATAGAAGTCGTAACTAATGGCCATGGGAAGACAGTAAATAATATCTTGTCCAAACTTCCAAAAGACATTGAGATCTCTAATTCAGCAAAGGATTCTCCTATGCAGGAGCATTTTCTTGCCTTTAATATAGCCCCGCGGGACCTTAAACATTATAGATTTGCAGATTATTCAGTGGGCTGCAGGGGCATGACTGTGAGCGGCATGGGCCTGACTCCATATGGCTATTATCCCTGCGCGGTATCTGGCGGCATTGACAGGATCTTTGGTTTTAATATCGGCAGAAAGAAATTGCCATTGGATGACGATTCCATGAAGGATCAGAGAGAAAAGTTCTGTCAATATTGTGGAAGATTCAGAGGTATGGGCGGATGGGTAAAAGAAGAAGTCATGTCTCCTACCTGGAAAAATGCCTATGCCAGTTATAAGTCAAAAAAGCCTACCTTGTCGTTGTATTAATCCTTTCAATTTATTCAACCCTTGAACTCCATAATCTCGTGTGATACAATCTCCCTATGCGAATAAGTAGAAAGATCGGGATTAGTTTTTTTATAACCTTTCTTCTTGTTATAGTTCTTGGCGCACTTTCCATCTATAGTCTAAGGCATACATATAGAGGCTTGAGTCAGGTCTTTGCAAGGGATCTGCCTGCATCCAGGGCTACCTACCAGATAGCCATTTCAATGGAAGGGCTTTTTGCAGAGCTCAATAATTTTCTAATAACAGGCAATGAGAATTTTAAGATAAGTTATGAAAAGGCCCACAAAGGGATAGAGCGGGATATATCAGCCCTTGAGAGATTTATATCTGAAGAGGAAGAGACAGGGCTTTTTGACGAGGCAGAGGATTTAATAGCCCGGATAGACGGAGCTGCGCAGGACATATTTAAGAACAAAAAAGATATAGACGCTCTATACAAGGATCTCAGGGCAATAGAGATCACATTCACAAAGAAACTGGACAGCCTTTTTGATTTTGAAGAAAAAAAGATGCAGGATGAGAAGGATTTTTTGTTGGTACAGACGCAATATCTCCCTGCATCAGACCTAATAACAGAAGCGCGCTTGAGGTTTTCAAAAGCACTCTCAGACCTTAATGAAGAAGATGTCCTGATCCTGGAAAAATCCTTAAGGGATTACAAGAATTACTACGGGTATTCTATTTCTGATAAAGAACGCAGCCTCGCGACTGAACTTATAGAATCCTCCACTGAAATCAAATCAATTGTCAGCTCGATCAATGATCTTAAGGCTAAGGCAGGCAGTCATGTGGAGTTACTCTTGGCTAAAGGCAAGGATTTTATGGAGGCGCTGGATAAGATAATCGCGCTTAAGAAAAGTGGCATTTCTTCAAAACTGGGAGTAGGCGCTGCGCTTACAGAGGATATACCAGCCATACATAATATTTCCAAGATAGAAAAGGATCTGGCAGAGTCGTGGAGGGCAAGCAGTAGATATATATTGACTGGTGATGAAACATATATAGCCCACTATCATCAGCTTAGACAGAATATAGATAAGGCTCTTAAGGATTATGGCCGTCATGCGCGGCTTAGGGGTACAGAGAGATTTTTAGATGATATCCTGGAATCAGATAACGCTATTTTAAAGCTTATAGATTCTAACACGGCACTCTTTGACAAGAAACAGGATAGCCTTTCAGAGTTTTTGTCTATAGCTTCAGAGATCGAGAGCAAGATAGATGGGCTCTTGGCTGAAAAGGATTCTTTGATAAAAGAGGCAGAGGACCCGCAGGATATTTTAGAGAAACATGTGCCTGCGAGGTGGATGTTGATGCGTCTTAAGGATGAGCTTGCGGGCGCGTCCAGGCTTATCATGGATTATTTAGATGAACAGGAATTAAAGTACAAGGACCAGTATTCAGAATCATATTTTGATATGAAAAAATACATGAATAGATACAGGAATCTTTCTAAGGGGCGCGCTGATTCTGTGTTTATAAAAGAGATAGAGCTAAAGCTGGACAGCTTTAATAGCGCTGTCTTGGGTGTTATTGATAGTCACGATAGCATTATGAAGGAGCGCGGGTGGACCCTTATAGAATTACAGGATGATCTAAAGGATAGTTTAGCCAAGGCAGTGGAGGCAGAGATCAGTCAGATCGAGAAGAATAAAAAAGACCTTACGAATAGGATAAGGACTATCAACATCGTGATATTTATCATAATAGGCGTAGTGGCCTTTATAGCAGTGTTTGTTATTTTCTACACCACGAGCTCCATAACAAATCCTATTCAGGCGCTTTACAGCGGCGCTGGCATCATAGGTAAGGGCAATCTGGACCATCGATTGAACATAAAAACAGGTGATGAGATACAGGATCTTGCAGAAGGATTTAACACAATGGCAGGGGAGCTCAAGGAGCTCTATACAAATTTAGAGAACAAGGTAAAGGAGAGGACCGCTCAGCTGGGAGAGGCAAACAAGACCCTTGTTTTCAAGAAAGATGAATTAGAGAAGATCAATTCTAAGCTTAAAGATCTGGACAGGATGAAGTCAGACTTTGTGGCAAACGTAGTGCATGAATTAAGGACGCCGCTTACCCTGATAACAGGCAATTTAGATAATATTGATAAAGGTTTTGCAGGGAAAGTCCAACCAAAACAACAGGAGATATTGGGTGACGTGTTCAGAGTCGTAAACAGGCTTGCGAGGCTTGTGAATAACCTTCTGGATCTATCCAAGATCGAATCAGGCAAAATGTCACTCAAAAAGGAAACCCTGGACGTGGTAAAACTGGCAAAAGGAGTCCTTAAAGAATTTGATAGTGTAGCCAGGAAAAAGAATGTGGACCTAAAACGAGAATTTCCTGATAAGGCCGTTAGCATCAAGGCAGACGAGGATAAATTGACACAGGTCTTCGTGAATCTTGTAGGGAATGCCCTGAAGTTCACTGACAAGGGAGGCGTTACTGTAAAGATCGCCGAATTGCAGGATGAGGTGCAGGTGGAGATCCAGGACACTGGCCCGGGCATGACAAAAGAAGAGTGCGAGAAGATTTTTGATAAATTCGTAAGAGTTGTCGCAGAGAAAAAAGAGGGCACAGGTCTTGGCCTTCCAATAGCAAAGGACATAGTAATGCTTCACAAAGGCCGCATGAGAGTAGAAAGCGCTCCAGGTAAAGGTTCAACCTTCATCTTCAACCTACCAAAGTAATGAAACAGAACCTTTTAATACTAAACGCGTCTTTATCAGGATCAAATAGATTTCTATTTGAATCCCTGAAGAAACGCGGCTGGAATCTTATTGTCAAAGATGTCCCGATTCCTGCAAGATATAAATTATGGAGCCTTTTAAAGACCTTTAATTTCAATAAGTCTAAATGGGGCAATGCGTATCGTGACTATTTAGGACGATATACAATAACACCCAGTGTTTTTCGCGAAAGGAGCAGGATCTGCGAAAGATATTTAGCCAGTCACAGTCATGAGTATGATCTGATTTTACAGATCGGGTCTTTATTCGCGCCCAGCCTTAAGTCAATAAATAAAAAATACGTTATCTTCTCTGACTATACAACAAGGCTTGCTGAAAAGCATTTTCCTGAATGGGCGCCTTTGTCTTCCAAGCGCCAGAGCGATGAGTTGCTCGAATTACAGAAAGGCCTTTATCAAAGGGCCGCCATGGTCTTTACGACCAGCAATAATACGCGCAGATCCATGATCAGCGATTATGGCGTAAGAGAAGAAAGATCGATGACTGTGGGTTATGGATTGCCTTTTAGCGTATTTCCACACGCAGAGAAAAAGCAATACGATAGGAAGACCATACTTTTTATAGGCAATAATTTTAAAAGAAAAGGGGGATTTACATTATTAGAGGCTTTTAAGAATGTAAGGAATAAAATAAAGGATGTACGCCTGATCATAATAGGTCCAAACCAGGTTTTGGCAGAAGTAGAAGGCGTTGAATGGAAAGGCCACATAAAGGATAGAGATATGATCGGGGATTTTCTTAATAAGTCTTCAATATTCGCTATGCCATCTTTCTGTGAACCATTTGGCCTGGTTTTTTTAGAGGCCATGTCCTACAGGCTTCCCTGCATAGGCTCTAGAGTAGATGCCATGCCAGAGATAGTAGAGGAGGGAAAGACAGGATTTTTGGTTAATGCGGGGGATGCTGATGATTTAGGGCGCAAGATAACACTTCTTTTGGAGGATAAAAAATTAATGGAGACTATGGGTGAAGCTGGAGCTAAAAGAGTGAAAGAGCGCTTTACATGGGATAAAGTCGCAGAAAAGATAATGGAGGCAAAATATGTCTAATGTAACCAAAGTCGAACTAAAATTTCGAAAACTCCCCAATAACCCCGACATGTTCGAGTTCACAGTAAGCTCGCCATTACTAAGGTCCCAATTCTGCGTACCTAGGGCTATCGTCAATCAGCTGCGCGTAGATCTGGAAAAGGCATTGACGAGATAGGAAATTTTACCTATCTACTTGTAATCATTATAGATATATCAAAAATTTTACTTGCAATCTAGTATATTTTGTGCTATACTTAATATGACCTTATAAATAGGGAAAAGGCTATTTTTTTGGCTAAATTATGTTAAAGTTTAATAAAGCTCTCAATTTAAAGATAATCTTAATAACAGCGGGTTTTTTATTTATACTTAGCCCCCCCTCTATGCTATGCTTTTTTTAATGGCAAAACATTGCGAATCCCACTTGAAGGCTATAGGCGCGCTGCAAATAAACTAAAACAGGAAAAAAGCAATAAAACATCTTCCTTCCAAAGAGAGAACTTCAAAGCTATATTGAGAGACGAAGGTTTGGTCGGGTTTGTCAGAGATGAATACTGTCTGAGGTTATTAAGGAGGTATGGAGATCAAAAAAGTTTTTACCTAACCGCAACATCGAAACTTATCAAAAGTACAGGTTTCGCAAGAGAATACTTTCTGAATACTTCGGATAAACTAGGTTTAAGAATAGTAGACTCTAAAAACGCTTCAACAAAGCGTATGTCCGTAAGATTAATAGATAAATGGCTTGCAGAAAAACGAGAAAATGAAAAGTTGATTCTAAAAGATTCTATAATTAATAAACCCAGGGAATGGGAAGCAGTAAATGAATACCTTAAAAAGTTTGTTTATCAATCTTTAGGCATAGCCAGAGCGAAAGATGAAAAAGTAAAATTAGAACTGATGAACCTGTGTTATCAGACACTTTATAAAGGAAATGAGAACTCTCACATAGGTCGACTTAATGAAATTATGGATGGAATAGGAAAAAGTAAAAATGTAACTAATTTAAGAATAAATAGTATTTTAAAAGACGAATTTATAGCTTTTTTAAATTCCCACATAGAGGATATGAAAAAACAGGCGATTCTGACCGTAAAGAGAAAATCAGAAAAGATAACATTTAAAGGAAAGACAAGATTTTCGGGGCGTAATAATGTTTCGGAAAAAGAAGGCCCAAAAGAAGACCCATTGGTGATGGCCATACTGGAAGAAAAAGAAGCTCTTTTAGTGAAACAGCAAGCACCCGGACGCAAAGGTGAAAGCTTAACAAAAGGTGCAATAGTAGAACATCCTACTTTTGGCAGGGGGATTGTTAGTAAAATAGATTCCGCAGGACAGAAGATCACAGTTAAGTTTGATAAAGTGGGAGTCAAAAAACTTGCTATTCAACATGCGAATTTAAAGGTTGTTGTAGATAATGATGATATGTCCATTCCTAAGAATACTAATGGCCATTGGTCCATAATAAACAAAGAGTACCCGCCTCTATTGCATAATAATGGATTAATGAAAGACCAAATAGACTTAAAGGCCTTGCCAACAGCCTCACTTGTATATATGACTGATATAGACAGTCAGGATGTTTATATTATAGAAGTTATTGATGATGGCCGCGTAAAATTATGGCTTAATTATAACCTTGGTTGTGCGGTTGGAAAAGCAGAATTGATTTCGACTAACTTTGGAAAAGGGGTATTGAATAAAGGAGAGAGGATAGCATTGCCGATACCATTGTCTAATTTAGACGGAGATGGTGAAGTGTTGGATTTTTATGAAATTTCAGGCAGATGGAGCATCAATGAATTCTCATATTTTGATGTTTTGTATCCCGAGGATTCTAAGGTAATATCTGATAATATCGATCTAAGGTCTTCACTTTAATATATAATGTAGAGTAGCAGTAGCAGTAGGCCAGGTTTAAACCTGGCCTACTGCTACTGCTTAGTGTTGACCTCTGTCCCCACGCCCCCAAAGTTCTATACAAATTTTTCACAAAATTTGAAACTTTGCCCTATTTAGGCTATAATTAGGGCAAAGGGAGATGCCATGGAGATGGATTCTACTCAGAATACAAAAAAGAAGAAGATAATAGCTGCAGTGATTTTATTGGCAATTTTTATAGGTGCCGGCTATTTTTTATTTACTAGCGGGACAGCAGTTAAGCTATACAAACATGCTAAGTTTATAATGCAGAAGAAATTATATGCGACTGAGGAAATCCTAGAATACGACTACAAAGATAAGGTAGCACTGCATTTTAGAGATGGAAGCACAATGATAGGGGGGCTGGCAGGTATAACAAAAGACGCGTATCATATTGATTGGAAAGGTGAGGAGATCATTGTCTATCTTGATATGGTAGATCGTATAACCCCTCCTAAGGAGGCCCTGAAAGAAAAAACCTTGCTTTCAGACGAAGAGATCTCAGAACATTGGCCTTTTAAGAATGATGTTGTAATAAGACTGAATAACAGGAGTATCCTGGACGCCAAGATCGATCGAGTAGATCCAGATAAACTCTATTTATCGTATGCTACAGAAGGAGGGGGAAGCATTGAACAGGATATTGAGCGCTCAGAGATCCAATATCTTATTTTTAAGCCAGTAGATAATGAAGAGAGCAGGAATACAGAGGATTCACTTAAAAGGCTTTTTCCAGAGATGGAGTTTTACAAAGATGGGAATTTTACTATTGTAACTGATTCATATATTACATGGGTTAAAAGATGCAGGAAGGTTTTAAGAAAGACATATACAGATATCTATTTAGAGTTTTTTGATATCTTTAAAGACAGGGAGCCGAAACTTCAGAATTTTGTAGTAATATTTGATGACTATGTTGATTTTGTTGAATATGCCGTGTCAGATGGCGTGCCAGGATGGGCAGCCGCAGGTTATTTTACGCCAGAGGACAAGGTGCTTTACCTTTTTAATGTATTAGGAGACAGATTTGCAGAGCTGTTGTTTGAAGGTATAGTCGGGGAAAGCGGAAGGCAGATTAATCAGATAGTGGATGCGATCGAGACCCGCGTAGATAAGAGATATCATATCTATGTCGAAGGCCGAGCAAAGAAGATTAAAAACAAGTTCTGGAAAGTATACAACTATTACGAGAATATGTTCATAAATATGACGATGTCTACATTGAGGCATGAATTTACTCACGAACTCTTTCATAACTGGGGCCTGCAAAACATAACTCTTTCAAGGTTTAAAGGGCCCGACAAAGAGCTTATAAAAAGGAAAAAGGCATTTCTGGAGGAAAAGGATTACAAAAAAAAGGCAAAGGTCTTAAAGAAGCTGCTTGAGCAGAAGAGCGAGGATGTGCCGCTTGATATGAAGGCTGCAAATTCATGGCTTTCAGAGGGCATGGCTACATATTGCGAGCCAGATGAACTCGGCGCCCAGAACGATAGGAGGTTATTTATCTACCAGGAGATGACCAGAAAAGGCCCTGTATACCCATTGGAATTTTTAACAGCTTATAAAATGGGAAGTTTCCCAGGGGTCTATTCAAGGGCCATGCGGGACATGTATGCCCAAAGCTGGGCATTTGTCTCTTTTTTGATGAAGAGATATCCGAAAGAATTTATGGAATACCAAAATAGGTTAGCAGGTGAAACTGCTAAATACTCTGAAGATATAAATTGGCTGCTAGAGGCCTTAGGCAAAGATTCAAAGACAATAGAGAGAGAATTTGCAGAATACATGGCTGGCTTTGAAGAATTAGAAGATCCCTTCCTGATCCGTTTTGATGTAATCAACAACGCCTTTAAGTATTGAATTTTGGAGCATCTTGAGTCACCTACAATTGTGAACAGACCCAGAAGGAAGTCAGGTTATATAAACAGATGGGCTACCTAAGTCTAGGAAAGAAGTTATGCATAATAAAGACATAAACCCAGGAAAAGAACCAAGCAATTATCAATATGATGCCTATGATTTTTAAGAATTTATTCATCACTTTAAATTATACCTTAGGGAAAGAGGGTTTGCAAGGGGGAGTGCGAGTAAATAATCCTCCCCTGTATTTTTAAGGATTTTTTGATAAGGAAAAGTTAAAGGTAAAAATACGTTCGTTTGTTTAGTGGGTTATTTTATCCTATTTGACTTTTGAGGTGTACAGGGTATACTTTTGGGAATAAGGAGAGGTTATGGATAAGAAGGATAAAACTTCAGTTAATATATTGAGTATTATTTTCTTAGTGCTTGATACCCTCATTTTAATTGCCACTCCTTTAATACAAGGGAAAATGTATGGTTTATACCAAGAATTTGGGATAAAGTTACCTTCATTTATGCACATAATTTTCTTTCATAAGTATATTTTTATTATCATAGCCCTGATTTTAATAGCAAAAGAGTTTGCAAAAAATAAAATGAATTGCATTATTAACATAGTAACGTTTATTATATTAGGTTTTTTATTAATGGGACCTATTCTCATTGGTTTTTTATCACCACTTTCTAACTTCTGAAAAGGAATTTTAAGAACAAGTAGCCCTAAAGTAGTAGGCCAGTAGTAGGCCAGGTTTAAACCTGGCACCATGCATGTTACATACTACAAATTACGGTTCTATCTTATCAATTTCTGGTATTCCTGAATAATTATTGCCAAAGTAGTAGTTATAACTTGAAAAAGGATACTCATCTGGCGTTGTTGTCAATTTTGCACGGACAGGATTATTATGGATGTATTCTATTTTCTGAAGCAGAACATCATGATTCCTGAGGCCTGTATCATAGAATCTGTCTTGCCAGACTTTTCCTTGCGTTGAGAGCATTTTATTATATTTTCTTGCGAAATTACCTTTAATCATCTTCATGATATATGAAATATTATAGATGCCATAGGTTTGAATTATGAGATGTAAATGGTCGGGCATTAAGCAGTAGGCAAATAGTTTATAGTCCAGAACCAGTTTAAAGAATTCGATTGTGGCCAAGAGGATTTTGCAGTTCCGTTCGTCACGGAAGATAGGCTTTCTATTGAAAGTTGCAGTAGTGATAAGATATGGATATCCCTCTTCGAAATATCTTTTGAGTCTGCCCATGAATTCCTTTCTGTAGTAGGCCGGGTTTAAACCCGGCCTACTGGATCGTAGGCCAGGTTTAAACCTGGCCTACCGGTTAGATTACCAGGATTACCAACTGGTCTTGTCTAGGCTTCTTAGTTGTATGCTTTCAGAGACGTGGTTGGGTTCTATGTTGGATTTTCCCTCCAAGTCTGCAATTGTCCTGGAAATCTTCAGGATCTTGTCGTAGCATCTGGCGCTGAAGCCCATTTCTGTTATTGCTTGCTTTAGGAGACCCTGTGCAGCCTCGTCTAATCTGCAGTATTTTCTGATAAGCTTATGAGGCATCTGGGAGTTTGCGAATATGCCATGGTCTTTGAGTCTAGTCAGCTGGATTTTTCTTGCAGCTTCAACCCTTGCCTTTATTACTTCTGATTTTTCCCCGCAGGCCTCGCCTGAAAGCTCTTTGTATCTGACAGGAGGGACCTCTATGTGGATGTCGATCCTGTCTAAGAGCGGCCCTGAGATCCTGGACATGTATTTCTGTATTCTTGGAGATGTGCAAAGACATTCTTTCTTTGGATCAGTTAAAAAACCACAAGGGCACGGGTTCATCGAGGCCACAAGAGTAAACTTGGACGGGAATCTCAAGGTAGCGCTTACCCTGGAAATAGTTACGTACCCATCTTCAAGAGGCTGCCTCAATGCCTCCAGGACATTCCTGTGAAATTCAGGCAGCTCGTCCATAAAAAGCACACCGTTATGCGCTAGGCTCACCTCGCCTGGCTTTGGCGTGCTTCCACCGCCAACAAGCGATGAGTCAGAAGAGGTGTGATGTGGCGTTCTAAAGGGCCTTGTGTTTATTATTGCCTTTTTTGTTGGGACAAGGCCGCATATGCTGTAAATCTTTGTAGTCTCAATAGCTTCTTCAAGTGTCATATCAGGCATGATCGTGGGCAGCCTCTTAGCGAGCATTGTCTTTCCGCTGCCAGGAGGACCTATCATGATGATATTATGACCTCCTGCTGCAGCGATCTCCATGGCCCTTTTTGCATAGACCTGGCCTTTTACGTCTGAGAAATCAGTTTCATAGTCGCGTTTTTTATTTAGATGGATCTGCGCAGTATAAGGTAAGGGTGAGAGCGAGTTTATGTCGTTTATAAAATCACACACGCTATTGAGCCTGTCTACAGGATAGACCTCCAGGCCTTCTACTACGCTGGCCTCATATGCATTTTCTTCTGGCAGGATCAGTTTTTTACGCGAGTTCTTTAAAGATATTGCAATAGGCAGGACCCCTTTTACAGGCCTTATGCTGCCATTAAGGGCAAGCTCTCCCAGGAATACAAAGTCCTTTATGTTCTTATAATCTATCTGCTCAGATGCAACAAGTATCCCTATTGCCATAGGAAGGTCAAAGCAAGGACCTTCTTTCTTTATGTCGCATGGCGCAAGGTTTACTGTTATCTTTTTAGAAGGATACTTGAACTGGCTGTTTTTTATAGCTGAGCGCACCCTGTCCCTGGACTCTCGTATAGCAGTATCAGGGAGACCTACAATAGCCACTTGCGGCAGCCCGCTCGCTATATCTACCTCGATCTCGATCTCTCTTGCTTCAATGCCAATAGTGGTTGCTGAAAATACCTTTGATAACATATAGACCACCTCCCTTTTAATAGTAGCCCAGGTTTAAATCTGGGCTACTATTATAATAGACACATCTAAGGGGTGGTTTTCTTTCAATTTTTTTAAGGATATCGGGTTTTATGCTGGCTCCCTTGACAATACCTATATTGTAATGTATACTTCATTATAAAATAAACTGAAGTATTATACTTTATTATGAAGAAACTCTGTATTTTATATTCTTTATTGATTACAGCTATATTTGCCAATAGTGGGGTTGCGTTTGCCGCAACTGTAGGTAATTCCCTTGATCTTGATGTGCCAAATGTCTCTGCTATATTGAAACAGGAGGCTGTGAGTAAAGCCCTTGATGGCTATGAACAGATGATAAAGATAAAGGCAGCGCTGGATATGGAATTTCTATTTGATAAAGATCTAAATGGACCTAATGAAGTAGGAGGCGCTGAGCTATCAGGAGAGTCTTATATGGTAAAGCTGGGCGTTACTATTTTTGACAGGGTAGAGCCATATATCAAGATAGGCGCATCAAGGTTAGACGCGAAATGGAGACAGAATAGTGCATTGGACATAGAGGTTGCATCTGATCAGGGTTTTGCATGGGGCGGTGGCATAAAGGGGATTATCTGGGATTTCGATGGTTCGGGTATTCGCCTGACAGGCGATGTTCAATGCAGGATTACAGATCTGGACGTAAGCGATATTGAGCGGGGAGGTACTGTCATAACTGATACAGGCGCAGATTTTAAAGTAGATGAATGGCAGGCATCCATTGCTATGAGTAAGAAGTATGAGCTTCCTTTAAAATGGCAGAATATCTACTTAGTGCCTTATACAGGTTTGACGCTTTCTGATTCAACAGTAGATATAAGCTTTAAAAATCCAGATGATACTACGCAGGATTGGACGCTCTATGACGCGAATAATGATTCCATGTTTGGTTTTTTTCTGGGATGCGACATTATGCCGACCTTGTCAAGCTCGTTTATATACAGCATAGAGGTCAGGCTTATTAATGAGATGGCGCTTACGCTTGGCGGCGCAATGAAGTTTTGAAAGAGGGTATAAAAATGACCTATTCGACACAAACTCAAGGTCATCCTGAGCGACTGAAAGGAGTCGAAGGATGAAAAAAATAATAATAATCTCATTTTTCATAATTTTTAGTGCTTCGTTTGCGCTGGCAGCTACAGTAGGCGGTCCTGATATGAGCGTTCCAGAGGACTCTCTATTCCTAAAGGAACAGGCAATAAAAAAGACCCTTGATAAATTTGAAGAAGAGATGAATATAAAAGTCGGCCTGGACATGGAAATAGTTACCAAAAGAACTCTTTCTTCTGCTACGGATGTCACTGACGCTGAGATGGACGGTTATAATTTCATCCTCAAGGTTTCCAATAATTATAAAGATATGCTCGACTCCTATATAAAAATAGGAACATCCAGTCTTGAAGTCGAGTGGGAGCAAAATGGTGATGCTGTTAAAGTGGAGTCAAATATTGGTCTTTCCTGGGGCGCTGGCCTAAAGGCAAAGTTATGGGAGCTGAAGAATTATGATGTTGATCTTACAATGGATCTACAATATAGGCATAGTGATCTGGGTTTTGACAAGGCAAAGATAAACGGTTCAGAATCAACAGCTTCTCGCACTAACGAGGATTTCACAATAGATGAATGGCAGACGAGTTTATTGGCCAGCAAGAAATTCATTATTCCATTAGGGGTAAATGATTGCTATGTTATTCCGTATGGCGGCCTGACTTATTTAGCGTCAGACATAGATGTGAATTTTATGCGGTCTACTACTGGTCAGCTTTATTCTACATATAATGCGAATGATGAAAATAGCTTTGGTATTGTACTTGGCTGCGATATAATGCCGTTCTATTTGAGCTACTATCTGCTGAACTTTGAGCTCAGACTCCTGAATGAGACTGCCCTGACTCTTGGCGGTACAGTGAAGTTCTAAAGAGTTTCCCATCTTTTCCCTTGCCATAGTTCCTATCTATTATATATAATGTTATACAACTTAATTTTAGGAGGTTAGGGTGGATTTCTTTGTAGACTTAGGGAAGAACCAGGTGTTTTTGACTGCCTCGTTGGCATGGCTTTTAGCGCAGACCATAAAGGTGGCGATCGGTGTGATACGCGAGAAGCGGTTTAATTTTAGATGGTTCGTGGGAGCAGGGGGTATGCCGAGTTCTCATGCCGCTACTGTGACAGCGCTTGCCGCTTCTATTGGATTTACCTTTGGTTTTTCGTCGGCATTTTTTGCATTCGCGTTTTTCATTGCGCTTATCATAATGTTTGATGCCCAGGGTGTGCGGCGGCAAAGCGGCCAGCAGGCAGAGATACTCAATAAGATCATAGAGGATATTTATTTACAAAAGGGCGTTAAACAGGATCGTCTTATAGCGTTATTAGGTCATACGCCTATACAGGTATTTATAGGCGCTGCATTAGGTATTTTAGTCGCGATTTTTTGTTACAGATAAAACATGGAGGATAGAGTGAATAGTAAACTGGTTGGTGCGGGAATTGGTTTGGCGTTGATATTGGTATTGATAATTATTGTATTCAGTCCTAAGAATCAGGCTAAGATAGAGGGGTTATCAGATTTTAGATCTGTAAGGGAATTGATCTCGAAGGACGATCTGGATGAGGCAGAGAAAAAGATAGCTGAGCTAACAGATAAAGATCCTGATTCAGCTGAGGCAGGCAGGGTCTATTTTGATCTCGCAAAATCTTACGAGAAAAAAGAAGAGATCGTTAAGGCAAGGGATGCATATCAGATGATATTGAGTAAATATCAGAATGTCGACAATATACTTCAGATACAGGAAAAACTGGGAGCGCTTAACATAGAGATACTTTTTTCCCCTATTATTACAGATATGGACCTGCTCTATCAGGTGGAGCCAGGCGACAGTCTTACAAAGATCGCAAAGAAATTCAAGACGACGATCGAGCTTATCAAGGCTTCAAATTCACTGGAAAGTAATACCATAATGGCCAATTCAAGACTAAAGGTCTCGACTGCCAGATATAAGATATTGATAGATAAGTCTCAAAATCTTTTAACGATTTTTTCTGGGGATGAGGATACTGTAAAGGTCTATCCGGTTTCAACAGGCAAAAATGGATCTACGCCAGTAGGGACTTTTACTATAATCAATAGAATGGAAGACCCTGTCTGGTATAAAGAAGGTGCAATGGTGCCTGCTGAGAGCCCTGAGAATATTCTTGGTTCGCGCTGGCTTGGACTTTCTGAAAAAGGTTATGGCATTCATGGGACAATAGATCCAGACAGTGTGGGCCAACAGGCTACGCAAGGCTGCGTGAGGATGTTCAATGCCGACGTGGAAGAGTTATACGCTATTATTCCAGTCGGGACACAGGTCACGACAGTAGAGTGAGATAGATTATGGCAGGTGGATTGGATTTTGAAAAACCTATATTGGAACTGGAGCTGAAGATAGCAGAGCTAAAGTCTCTTGCGTCAGATGGCAGCATAAATCTTTCTGCAGAGATAAAGACGCTCGAGGCAAGACTCGAGAAGGTCAAGAAAGAGATTTTTGATTCTCTTACGCCATGGCAGAAGATACAGATCGCCAGGCATCCGAAAAGGCCGTACACCACTGATTACATCCATATGATAATGGTGGATTTTGTTGAGTTGCATGGCGATCGCATGTTTAAGGATGACAAGGCCATGATCGGCGGTTTTGCCAAGATCGACGGGGAAAAAGTCATGGTGATCGGCCATCAAAAAGGCAGGGACACAAAAGAGAATCTCATGAGAAATTTTGGCAGCGCTCATCCAGAAGGGTATCGCAAGGCAATGAGACTGATGAAGCTTGCCGAGAAATTTAATGCACCTATAGTCACTTTTATTGATACACCTGGCGCATATCCTGGCATAGGCGCTGAAGAGCGTGGCCAGGCAAATTCCATTGCGCATAATCTGATGGAGATGATATCTTTAAAGGTGCCAGTGATCGTAGTAGTAATAGGAGAGGGTGGCTCAGGAGGAGCGCTTGGCATAGGTATAGGCGACAGGGTCTATGTAATGGAGAATGCATACTATTCAGTGATATCTCCAGAAGGCTGCGCTGCTATTTTATGGAAAGACAGATTAAAGGCGCCTGAGGCAGCAGAGGTGCTGAAGCTTACTGCCAAGGACCTTATTGAACTCGAGATTATTGATGGTGAGATCCCAGAGCCAATTGGCGGTGCGCACAGGGACCCTGAAAAAACAGCTCAGACCGTGAAGAAGTGCATAAAAAAGGCATTGAAGGAACTCAAAACAGTTCCTGTGGATAAATTACTAAAAAAGCGCTACGAGAAATTCAGAAGCATGGGGGATTAGGTTTAGCCCGTTGACCCGTTACCCGTTTTGCCCGTTAACGGGCAAAACGGGTAAACGGACTAAACGGGTAACGGAAATTGCCGGAGTGGCGGAACTGGCTGACGCGCACGACTCAAAATCGTGTGAGGCAACCCCTCGTGTGGGTTCGACTCCCACCTCCGGCACCATGAACCACTCGCTAAGAATACTACTTTTAGTTGCGTATTCGCTCGGGTTCATGGCAGGCCATCAGATACTGGGGCGTGCCCCGTTCCAAATTGCCCGATTTTAAGAATGGGGCAATTTGGAATGGGGCTGTAGTGAAGCGGGATCACACGACAATGGCATTGTCGCATCACGGGTTCGATTCCCGTCAGCTCCACCAAACTCGCCGAAGGCGAGTTTGATCCTGAGCGAGCAATAAAATCCGATGAATAAGAGGATTTTATGCGAGTCGAAGGACCTTTTTATTATGAGTGAATTTTATCCGTTTAAGAAAATTGAGAAGAAGTGGCAGAAGGCGTGGGAGAAGAAGGGTCTTTTTAAGATGGACCCTAAGTCTTCTAAGGAAAAATACTATTGCCTCATGATGTTTCCGTATCCGTCTGCATCTCTGCATGTAGGACATGGCAGGAACTACATCATAGGTGATGTTGTAGCGCGTTATAAGATCATGCATAAGCTCAATGTCCTGGCGCCAATGGGCTGGGATGCATTTGGCCTTCCTGCAGAAAATGCTGCTATAAAGAGCGGCATCCATCCTAAGACTTCCACATTGAATAATATAAAGACAATGAAAAAGCAACTCGATGCCTGGGGCGTGGGTTATGACTGGGATAGAGAGATTGCTTCGTGCATGCCTGACTATTACAAATGGACACAGTGGATATTTTTAGAGCTCTATAAAAAAGGTCTTGCCTATAAGAAAAAAGCCCAGGTCAACTGGTGTCCTTCCTGCCAAACGGTGCTTGCAAATGAGCAGGTCGTGGATGGCGCGTGCGAGAGATGCTCATCAGAGGTCGAACTGCGCAGCCTGGAGCAATGGTTTTTAAAGATCACTGATTACGCGCAAAGGCTTCTGGATGATCTGAGTCTTTTAAAGGATTGGCCAGAGCGTGTAAGGATCATGCAGAAGAACTGGATAGGCAGGAGCGAGGGCGTTGAGATAGATTTCAAGCTTGAAAAAAGCCGAGGTCCAGCCTCGGCTTTTTTGAGCTGTTTTACCACAAGGGTGGATACGATTTATGGCGCTACATATATGGTGCTTGCTGCAGAGCATCCAATGGTCGAGGAATTAGTAAAGAGTTCCAGTAAAGAAAAAGACATAAAGAAATTCATCGCAGATGTTAAAAAAGAGAGTTTTACAGACAGGGTCTCAGCTACGACTGAGAAAAAAGGCATATTTACAGGCCGCTATGTTATAAATCCTGTGAATAATAAAAAGATCCCGCTCTGGATCTCGAATTATGTACTCATGGAATATGGCACTGGCGCAGTAATGGCAGTGCCTGCGCATGATGAAAGGGATTTTGAATTTGCGAAAAAGTATGATCTAGATATAGTGGTCGTGATCGATGATCCAAAAGAACATCTTGATGTAAAGACTATGAAAGAAGCCTTTGTTGAAGAAGGCGTAATGGTAAATTCTGATCAATTCAATGACCTGCCAAGCCTTAAGGCAATTGAAAAAATCGCAGACTACATGGAAAAAGAAGAGATCGGCAGGAGAAAGATCCATTATAAGCTGCGGGACTGGCTCATCTCCAGGCAGAGATACTGGGGCGCGCCTATACCTATAGTGTATTGTGAAAAATGTGGCATACAGGCAGTGGACGAGAAAGACCTGCCAGTTCTTTTGCCTGAAAAAGTTGAATTCAAGCCTCATGGCGAGTCACCTCTAAAACAAGCCAAGGGTTTTGTCAATGCAAAATGCCCTAAGTGTAAATCAAAAGCTCGACGAGAAATCGATACAATGGACACATTCGTGGACTCGAGCTGGTATTTTCTTAGATTCTTATCGTCAAAAGACAACAAAAGACCTTTTGATAAAGAATTAATCAATAAGTGGCTTCCTGTAGATCAATATATAGGTGGCGTAGAGCATGCTATTCTGCATTTAATGTATTCAAGATTTATTGTAAAGGTACTTTATGATTTGGGTCATGTAGGTTTTAAAGAACCATTCGCCAAACTCTTTACACAGGGCATGATCGTAAAAGATGGCGCAAAGATGTCCAAGTCAAAAGGCAATGTAGTAAGTCCTGACGCGCTCATAGAAAAATACGGCGCAGACACAGTGAGACTTTATACATTGTTCATTGGTCCACCTGAGAAGGATGCAGAGTGGAATGACCGAGGAGTAGAGGGAGCGTGGAGATTTCTTAATCGGGTGTGGAGGCTTGTGGAAGGGACAAGGGACAAGGGACCCCATACGAGAATCAAAGATTTCGTACGGGGCAGGCAAGGGACAAGGGATGAAGGCTTAAGACGAAGAACTCATCTTACTATTAAAAAAGTTACAGAAGATATGGAAGGGTCGTTTCATTTTAATACAGCGCTCAGTGCGATAATGGAGTTAGTGAATGAGATCTATAAAGTCAGGGACAAGGGACCCCATACGAGAATCAAAGATTTCGTACGGGGCAGGCAAGGGACAAGAGACAAGGGGTATGGACTTGCCGTAGAGACTGTGATAATTCTTCTTGCGCCATTCGTGCCGCATGTTGCTGAAGAGATGTGGGAGAGGTTGGGGAATAAGAAAAGCGTGTTTGAAGCAGAGTGGCCAGGATATGACGAGGCTGCGCTTGCTCAGGACAAGATTACTATGCCAGTGCAGATAAATGGCAGGGTGCGCTCAAAAATAGAAGTAGCATCAAGCGCAGGTGATGAAGATATTAAAAGAATTGTGCTTGAAGATCCTGGAATAAATAAATGGACTCAAGGTAAAGCGCCCAAGAAGATTATTGTTGTAAAAGGGAGATTAGTGAATCTTGTGGTATAATTGTTCTATGTTAAGAAAAATAGTTATTGTTATAATTGTTTCATTGTTATCCTCGAATACCCTCCTGTACGCAGATACTATACATCTAAAAAACGGCAGTAAGGTCGAGGGTATTATCACAAAAGAAGACGAGGAGTCTGTCCAGATAAAGATAAATATCGGGGCCACGGTCGCATTTTCAAAAGAAGACATAAAAAGCATAGAAAGAGATTCTGGCGACGCGCATTCTGAAATGAAAAAATCCTGGGAGGATGAGAAGGCAGAAAGAAAAATCGTAGACGTTGATATAGAAAGAAATATAGAGAAAGGCCTTGTTGAATATGAAGGCAAGTGGATCACGCCCGAGAAAAAAGAAAGACTCCAGGCGGCGGATATAGCCGGAGGCGTAAAAAAGGAAGAAAAAAAGAGAAGATTTTCATTTAACGAAGATAATGAAAAGAGGTCAGATTTCGCGACAAAGCTTCTTAAGAAAGGAAAATGGTTTCTTAAAGAAACAGAGCATTTTTCAATATTCTATACAGACCTGGCCCAGGCAAAGATAGTGAGCGACAAGGCGGAATACTATTTTGAGAAGATAGCGTATGATTTAGGTTACGAGGGCCAGATAAAGTGGAAGACAAAATGCCAGGTATATATCGTCGAGAGCGTTGATAAATGGAAACCCTTTTTAAAAAAGATAGGGTTTAATCCAGAGTTAGTCGGAGGCTTTGTCCCAAATTATAAAGAAAGAGAAATGTTTCTCTGTGTGCTTTCAGATGGATATCTCGCTGTTACATTTCCGCATGAATTGACTCATCTTATATTCAGGGACATAGCTGGTAAGAGCACTATCCCATTATGGCTAAATGAGGGGTTGGCGAATTATGAGGCCAGTGTTACCAGTGTTTCCAACGATCTTCTAGTGAAATACATAAAAGAAGGGACCCATATACTGCTTGGTGATTTATTGCGCATTGGAACTTATCCTGAAGGAAAAAAGATGAGAGAGCTTTTTTATGCCCAGTCAGAAAAATTAGTGGAATTTCTCATCACTCAGCATGGCAGAAAGAAATTCAGAAAATTCTGCGATCTTATATTAAAGGACAAGTCCTTTAAGGATTCGCTTTTTAGCCCTTATAAGGGGGACTTTGAAGACCTGGAGGATTTTAATATACAACTTGTGGAGTATATTGTAAAGTAATCGCCCCGAACCACTCACTTCGTTCGGGTACGGGGCACGCGGAACTTACGCGGAAGAAAAGGAGGAAAATATGTTTATAAGATTAATTTTATTGGTAGGAGTTGTTTTAATCTTTGCAGGCTGTGCGGATGTAAAAACGCCTACGGCGCAATACGCATTGACACATCCCCTTAGCACAAAGACAATGGTCGTCTCTGGTACGAGCAAGGAAGAGGTGATCGAGAAGTGGGGAGAGCCCAATGACGTAATAGACATGGGATTCGATGACACAGGACTCAAGAAAGAGGCATGGATATATGAGGCGTGGTTCCCGAACATGCCGCTTGACCACAGGCATTTCTCGAGAAGGAAGAAGATCTATTTTATAGGAGATCATGTTACAGGATATGAAGATATAGAAGACGTAAATGAGAAGGAGAAAGAATGAAGAAGCTATTATTGATAGTTTTAGTTTGTTTTTTTATTATTCCAACAGTAGTATCTGCTAAGGAATCACAGGAGGAACTTAAGACATATTTAACTCAAATGCACAGGATAGTTATGGAGGTAGAGGCAGCAATACGGATGATCAGCCTTAATCCCTTAGTAAGTGAATCTGTGACAGGGCAGATATCCAGATCTATAGAGAAGTTTGAAAACCTGAAATCACCTGTGGTTTTTTCAACAGATCATAATTCCATGCTTACTTCATTTAAACTCATAAGAGACGGACTAACGTTTATATTAAAACCTAACAAGAAACAAGAATCAGTGGATCTTGTAAAAAAAGGGGCAGATCTTCTAAGGAAGGCAGCTATGAATATAAAGACAAGGGCCGAGCAAGAAGGCCTTATACCCGAGAAGACGACTTCCACGACGTCTAAAAAAACTAGCTTACCTTCGCAGGCTCCATCAATGATCGCAGGTACACCGCCTATGCCTTCACCTCATATTGCTTCTCCTCAGATAGAGACTATACTGACAACTACTACGATTAAGCCTTCTGCCAGTATTAGTGTGTCAGATACTGCAGGTGTATCTGCTATCCCAGCTATTAAAGTAGATTCACAGGGGGGTTCGGATCAGCCTGCTGTCTTGGCTGCGATTGGTGAAATAGCATCTGTGAAGTCGCAGGAAGATTATTTTATTGTAGAAATTTTGGATAATAATGGAAATAGCTTAGAAGTTGATATCACGCCAGGGCAGTCTACTATATTAAAAAATCATATCAGCGCAAATCCTCTTGATATCACAACAGGGTCTTCTGTTCACGTGCTTTATACCCAAAAAGACAATAGAAATCTTGCAGGATTTGTCAATATTTTGGGATCTACTGATTAGATGCTGGATATTTCAAGAACCGAGAGATCTATTATTTTGGCATTTCTTGTCATGGGCCTGCTTTATGCAGGCCTTTCTTATTATGTAAAGACAAAGACTAACTCTGAGATTAAGACAGTTCACATTGACGAATCCCGCTTTTTAATCAATATCAACACAGCTGATAAATTTGAGTTAGAACGCCTTCCTGGCATAGGCCCGGTCATGGCAGGAGATATTGTAGCGTATAGAGAGACAATAGGGGAATTTACAGGCATAGAACAGCTCAAGGACATAAAAGGCATAGGTGATAAGAAGTTCGAGAAGATGAAGGAGATAGTAACTATAAATGAATAAAGGAGTTATAGATACCTTTCCTCGATGAAAAATTATTGACAAAAAGGTTTTTTTGTAGTATATTATAAATAGATTATAAATATAATTAAGAATAGTCTTGCTGCTACAGGATGAGGAGGAAAATCGTGTATAAAAAGCTAAATAAAATCATAGCTGTAATGATCTTGGCAATGTTTGTTTTTACCAACACAAGTTCTGCAGCCCTAAATGCTGGTACTCTAAGGATTCCTCTGGAGCTAAAGAGAGAAGAATTAAAACCCGATCTTGATTCTCAAACTACATATTTTCTTAATATCCTCACGGCCATAGAAAAAGTTATTGATAAGAACTCTTTCCTAAAAAAAACCATACCTGGTAATTTTATTGAGACAATAAAAAGTAATGCACAGCAGCAATCTTTTACCATTAATATGCTCAGTTTATATGTACAAAAGTATGACTGGATAATAAATGATTATATTAAACGCAAAGGGGTGGACAAACAAGTGGTACTTAATGAAGTACAAAATGATATATATAAACCAATAATCGGATGTTTAGTTAAAATATCCAAACGTATACAAAATGACGATCTCGTGCCTAATGCAGTAAGCGGGTTAAATTTATCTATGAAGGATAATTTCGAACCCGCAGTTAACATAAAGAGGGAAGCAAGACTTGAATTATTGGGTATGAAGGGTGATCCCTGGCATGATGGACATGTGTGGATGATACTGAATCTATTGGCTGATGGCGCTGATTTTGTGTCAGTTATGTTAGATAACAGCGATCCGGAACGTAAAGTTAATTTAACAGGGTTGCCTATAAGAGAAGCGGATTTCAAAGCCCTATTAAATGCAATGCAACCATTTGTCGGATATACTACTGTACAACGCGAAGATAAAAACTTATTCGCTGCTGATGCAGAAACCATATTTCCTGGATTGATCTATTTAAGGCGTAAAATTGCAGAGCTCATTAGAAATGGCTATAATGCAGGATTTGACCATTTTAACTGGTTAAACACTAAGCATGAATATGTTCAACTCGATGTCCCATCCAAACTATGTCATGTCGTAACTAAACTTTTCAATTTGGGAATTAATGCAAAAATTAATGTTAGATTTCATCATCGCGAAGGCGATAAAGTGGATGATCCTGAAATTATGGGAAAAGATAGAATTTTTGCAATGGAGGCAACAGCCAATAGAAACATTATAGAATTTTTATCTGAATCTGCAGGAAAATTAGTCGAAGAAAAAATAGGTAAGGGAAAAGATGTGGCGTCATGGCAAAAGATATCTGAAGAAGTTAATTCATGGAAGGAGAGAAAGATAAAAGATCTGGAAAGTTCTTTGAATGTGTTACAAGAAAAATATTATAAAGAATGGTTTATGCAAGGGAGAGAATTACTTTCGGATCCGTCTAGAAGTCCAGATCTAAAAACATGGCTAGATAGACTTGATTTATCAATGGATTCGATGAAAGGCATGAATTCACTACAGACTCTTTTGGATTCTAAAACAGAGTCTATGCAGCAAGAGGTAATCAATGCCCTTAATCACCACATAAAGGCTCTACACATGAGCTTCGAAGTAGTTGATCAGCCAATGGATGCTTCTTCTACAGGGGTAAGAGAACGTGGCGAGAATTATGCAGTGCCGCTATCTATTGTGCCTACATTAGAAGCGTTACAACGTTATCCTGCTTATATTAAATCTGAAACAGTGGAGACTGATAAGAAAATAACAACTGATATATTGGCAGATCTGATTGATCTTGACATTTTAAGTCTTGATAGTAGCAAAGGGATAAGAAAAGGAGAAATAATAGCTCATCTTGGCAAGAGCTTACCAGATTATGTTGATATTGATGTTTTGTTGAATAAACTTAACGAGCGCCTATCAAAAGGTCAAGACAAAAGCGCATTTTTATTTGTCACAAACACAGCATATGATACTGCTTTAGAGAAGTTTCAACGTTTATTAAGTTCTGCATACGGAAATGCCCTGCATGCAGTAGATAGTTATATAGTTAAATGTATGAATGATAAAAAATTTACAGATGAATTTGCAGCAGCTCGTGAAATTCCATCAGTAGATCTGGCTATAGATAAGCTCGATTCATTACGCGATCTTCTCATTAAAAATAGAGCTGATGAAATCTGCGTAACAGCTCGTAAATCATGGAATCCTACTTCACTCATTGAGAGAGTTAAGAATATCAAAAAATCTGGAAACGAAATAGGCAATAAGATATAATAGAGGGTGTGAATAAGCGTCCGCTTGCTGTAATTGCGATTTTCTTTGCATTAGGTATTGTCATTGCTAAGTTTTTGCCTGATTCTGTTCTATTTCCGCATGTATTCGTAGTTAGTTTAATCTTCATTTTATCGTCTTTACTTCTCACTCTACGTAGGCCAGGTTTAAACCTGGCCTACGGTGTAGATGGGGCGAGAAGAAAAGCCTCAAATATCCTTTTACTTTTATCAATAGCTTCATTCGCGATGCTTCTGTATATCAATTCAAATATCTTTCCGAATAATCACATCAGCAATTTCTTAGGAGAGGAAAAACTCAAAACAGAGATAGTCGGCACTATCAAAAGCCCTGCATTGACGCGGAAGCCGTATTATGGGAAAATTAACTCGACGTATATATTCGACTTAGAAGCCATGCTGGTGAACGGTGAACGGTTTACGGTTAACGGATTAAGTCAGATAAGGATACAGACGGAAAAAGACTATCAATATGGCGATAGATTGCTTGTTAGAGGGACGATAAAAAGACCGTTCAATAGTGTCATTGCGAGCGAAGCGAAGCAATCTCAAGAAAAAGAGATTGCTTCGGCTGCTTCGCCCCGTTCCAAATCAGAGATTTGGAACGGGGCTTCGCAGCCTCGCAATGACAAGAGGAGTTTTGATTACCGAGGATTTCTCGAACGACAAAACATCTTTGCCCTTATAAACACAAGAGAGAATAATATTACTGTCCTATCTCACGATTACAAATCAAATCCTATCCTGAGATATGCGTATTTACTCCGCGACAAACTGAAAAATCAAATCATTGATAAGATGCCTTTGGATAGCGGCGCTTTTTTAAGGGCGATTCTTCTGGGAGATCGCTCAGAATTGCCAAAACATGTTCGGGATTCATTTAAAAACTCAGGTACTATACATGTCCTGGCAATAAGCGGTCTGCATATTGGGATTATTGCGCTTATGATCCTTTATCTTTTTAGGCTCTTGAGGGTCAGGAGGGAATTTTCTTACGGATTAACAATAATATTTTTGATATTTTTTGCGCTTCTTACGCTTTCAAGGCCATCAGTAGTAAGGGCAGTGGTTATGGCATCTATATTTCTTATAGGTATGCTTTTGGGGAAAAAGGTGGATGTGTATAATTCTTTGGGCGCAGCAGCGCTTTTTATATTGGTCAGGAATCCTAAGGATATTTCCAATATCGGGTTCCAGCTTTCTTTTGCGGCCGTTCTTTCTATATTGTTCTTTACGCCCAAATTCATGAGGCTTGTGAAGGAGGGGACGAATTTCTATATAAAGAGATTCTTGTATACACCTCTGGCAGTCTCAATATCAGCGTGGGCTGCAACAGCTCCTTTAATATGGTATTACTTCAAGATCACGACACCCATTGCCATTATCGCTAATCTCTTTATAATACCTGGCCTTTTTGCATTATTGATAGGCGGTCTGAGTTTTCTATTGCTGGGCTGGGTACCATTTATAGGAGATCTTCTGGCAGGCCTTAATGATTTTCTGTGTCAGGTGATCTTTTTTCTCACAACCTTCTTTGCATCCTTTTAAACAGTAGGCCAGGTTTAAACCTGGCCTACACTACACTACTGAACAGGTCTAAGTTGACATTGATATTGAGGTGTGGTAAGATTTAACACATGAAGAGACTAAGTATTATAGCTTTAATATTGCTTATATATCATATATTAGTGGCGCCGGCGTTTGCCTTCTGGGTGTGGACGCCTGAGAGCGGCAAGTGGGAGAACCCTAAGTACGCGGCCAAGGATACGCCTGAGGAGCAGCTGCAGCATGCCATAGGTTTCTACGAGGTCAAGAATTACAAGCTAGCCCTAAAGGAGTTCAAGAAGTTAATAAAGTATTACTCTCTTGCTAAAGAGGCACCCTCTGCGCAGTATTATGTAGGCCGCATCATGGAAGACCTGGATAAGCCATACGATGCATTTAAGGCATATCAAAAGGTAATAGACCTTTACCCTTATACAGATTTTGTGGATGAAGTTATCGAGAGACAATTTAAGATAGGTAATATGTTTTTGGCTGGCAAAAAAGTACAGATCCTGGGACCTCTAAAGATGCCGGCCAAGGATAAGGCAATAGAGATATTCAAGGCAGTGGCTGATACTTCTCCATATGGAAAGTACGCGGACCAGGCAGTGTTTAAGACGGGGCAGGCATATAAAGACATAGCTGATTATGACAGCGCTATAATGAGCTTCAAAGAGGTCATAGATAAATATCCTAATTCTGAACTTGTTGATACAGCGAGATATCAGCTGGCAGAGTGCTCAAAGTTATTGTCGTTAAGGCCTGAATATGATCAAACGCCTACAATAGCTGCCAGGGAGGAGTTCGAAGAGTTCATAGAGAAATATCCTGAAAGTGAGATGTCAGAGGATGCCAGGGAGATAGTTGATAAACTTAGAAATAGAGAGGCAGAGAACGGGTATAAGGTAGCGCAATTTTATGAATCAAGGCGCATGAATGAGAGCGCGGTTATATATTATGAGGATATAATTAGAAGTTATCCTGATACGCAGTGGGCCAAAAAAGCCCAGGAGAGATTAAATGAGATTAAGAAGTAGTTTTTATCTCTTGTCCCTTGTCCCATGTCTCTTGTCCCTAACAAGCTGTGGCTACACCACGAAAACCACCCTTCCGAACGATATAAAAACAATTCAGGTCGCTATATTCAAAAACAAGATCGATATAACAAAAGAGGTAAGCGCAAAGGATAAGTATGAGGTCTACAGGCCAAATCTCGAAGTGGATCTCAGGGACGAGATCGTAAATAGAGTGTTTCTGGATGGACATTTAAAGGTGGCCTCAGGGAATGTCGCAAATGCTATTCTCTCAGGCGAGATCACGCAATACAGAAAAGACCCATTGAGATATCAAAATGAAGAAGTGCGTGAATACAGGATAAGCCTGGTATGTGATTTTAAATTAATAGATTCCAGGAATGGAGAAGTGTTGATAGAGGAAGATAGTATTACAGGAGATACGACTTATTTTACCACTGGCACGCTTCAGAAGAGCGAGACAGCTGCCTTAACCGATGCAATGCAGGATCTCGCTAGAAGAGTAGTTAATAGAGTAGTTGAGAACTGGTAATAAAAAATGCCCACCAAAATATTCCCCGCGTATCTTTTTCTTGGCGAAGAGGGTTTTTTAAAGCAAGAGGCGATCGAGAAACTGAAGTCGACTCTTTTGGATAAAAACACCCAGGATCTTAACTACAATACATTTTACGCTAAGGACAAGAATTTTAACGTCAGTCAGATGCTTGACGATCTTGATACCATGCCGTTTTTATCAAAGAGGAGGCTGGTGATATTAAAGGAGGCTGATTCTGTAACCGTATCCGCAAAGACATCGATCCTTTCTTATCTGGAGAGTCCGAGGGAAAGCTCTGTTTTTGTTATTGAAAGCGATCTGCCTGCAATAAAGGGTGATTTTCTTTTAAAGGCCTCAAAGGCCGCGCACCTGATCTATCACAGGAAGCTGACAGACTCTAGCATCAATACATGGCTTGTTAAAAGAGCAGGCCTTGCCGGCAAAAAGATCTCCACAGAGGCCATTGACGCAATAAAAGAAAACCTGCCGAATGATCTCAGGGTGATCTCTTCCAATATGGATAACATAATCCTCTATGTTGGCAAGAGGCCATTGATAAAAAAGCAGGATATTGAGAATATTGTAGGAGTGAGCCCTTCGCATACTGCCTTTGATCTTATAGATGCTATAGGAGAGAAGGATGCTAAAAGAGCGCTGCGTATATTTTCTACTCTTAAGAGAGACAAGAAAAGGGAAACAGAGCTTTTAGGGCTTTTGGCATGGAATGCGAGGATGCTTTTAAGGATAAAGGAGCTTTTCAGGATCAAGAATAATATGGAGATGCGTCAGGATCTTGACCTGAGCCCAAGGGTATTTGAGAGGATCCTGCGTCACGCGTCTATGCTGAAGAAAAAAGAGATCCTCGCGCTGCTGGACGAGATACTCCGCTCAGACCTTGCTATAAAAACAGGCACTTCTCCTGGCGCTGTGATAGAGAGATTAATCGTAAGGATGTGTATCTAACTTTACTTGGCAAGGCTGGACCTCGGCTTTTTTTAAAAAAAGCCGAGGTCCAGCCTTGCCAAGTAAAGTTAAGCGGTTTTTAGCTTTTTTGAGAGACGGGCAATTTTGCGCGAGGCAGTGTTCTTGTGGATAATGCCTTTTGAACTTGCCCTGTCGAGCGTTGAGATGAGGACATTGAGCTGTTTCTTTGCCTCATCCAGTTTTTTTGCAGACACAAGATCTATAAATTTCTTTGTCTCAGTCTTTAAAAGAGACTTTATAGACAGATTCCGCGCGGTCCTTCTTTTGGTTACCTTGATACTCTTGTAAGCAGCATGTAGTATTGGCATCATTTCTCCTTTTTAGTGTAAGATAAGATAACATAATAGGACGCATATGTCAACGAAAAAGCATATACTTAAATCAGCCGGGATCATAGGGTTTGCTACTGTGGTGAGCCGCGTGCTGGGGTTTGCGCGCGATATCTTGATCGCGCGATTCTTTGGCACCGGTAAATTTGCTCAAGCCTTTGTGGTGGCATTCCGCATACCAAATATGCTGAGGGATCTCATAGGCGAGGGAGCGACTAACGCGGCTGTAGTTCCGGTCTTGAGTGAGTATTCTGAGACAAAAAAGAAAGAGGAATTCTGGCATCTGGCCAATGTATTGCTGAACGTGGTCTTGATCGTGCTGACAGGTGTGACTTTGGCAGGTATTGTCTTTGCGCCAGTGATCGTGCGTCTTATAGCGCCTGGTTTTATAAGCGATCCTGAGAAGTTAAGGCTTACAGTGTATCTGACGCGTTTCATGTTTCCCTATGTATTACTCGTGGGACTCCTGGCTTACGGTATGGGCATACTTAATTCCTTGAAGCATTTCTCAGCGCCAGCGTTTGCGCCGGCGATATTGAACCTGACGATAATAATATGTGTGCTCGTGAGACAGGGAAGTGTTTCAGCGCTTGCAACAGGTGTTTTAATAGGCGGTGTTGTGCAGATGGCTGTGCAGATACCTGTTTTATTTGCCAAAGGATTCCGTTTTAATTTTAGGAGCGGCTTTCATCACCAGGCTGTAAGAAAGATAGGCGCGCTTCTGGCTCCCAGGATACTCGGCTCGTGTGTATATCAGATAAATATTTTTGTCAATACAATGCTCGCGTCACTTTCGTCTATAGTAGGGCAGGGAGGCGTGGCAGCGCTTTATTATGCGAACAGGATCTTTCAGTTTCCGCTCGCAATATTTGGGATAGCTATTGCGCAGGCAGCATTGCCTACCATGTCCAGGGAGGCGCTTGAGCAGGGTCTTGAAAAGCTTAAAGATACACTTTCCTTTTCGCTCAGGGCAGTGAATTTTATAATGCTGCCTGCCTCTTTTGGCCTGATAGTGCTTGCCAGGCCCATAACCAGTGTATTGTTTCAAAGAGGCATGTTTGGACAATATTCAACATCCATAACTGCGGGCGCGCTCGCGTTTTATTCAATAGGACTTTTTAGTTACGCGGGGATCAAGATACTGGTGTCGTGTTTTTATTCGCTGAAGGATACATTTACGCCTGTAAAGATCGCGAGTGTATCTTTGGTGTTAAATGTCGTGCTGGGAGTAATGCTTATGTTTTTTTTAAAGATAAGCGGCCTTGCGCTCGCCACTGCTATATCGGGGATATTTAATTTCTTCCTGCTGTTTTTTGCCTTAAGAAAAAAGATCGGCGCGTTTGATGATTCGAAGATAGTGACTTCATTTCTGAAGATGTTTGCATCGAGCGCAGTGATGGCAGGGTTGATATATTTTAGCGCGTTCCGGATGGGGCTGAATCTTTTTATTGTCATATTAATAGGTATAGTGAGTTATATGTTAGCCGCGTTTGTATTTCGCGTGAAAGAGACAAGGGAGTTTTTGAAATGGGCCTTAAGGAGAAATTAAAAAAGATACCGCGCTCGCCTGGTATTTACATGATGAAGGATGCCGGGGGTGAGGTGCTCTATATAGGTAAGGCAAAGGATCTTTCGAAAAGGGTCGCAAGTTATTTTCAGAAGAATCGGCCTGTGACTGCGAGGCGGATGCATTTATTGGAACGCGTGAAGGACCTGGATTATATAACTACGACTTCTGAAGAAGAGGCGCTTATCTATGAGTCGAATCTCATAAAGGAGAAAAAGCCGAAGTATAATGTGGACCTCAAGGACGACAAGAGTTTTCCTTTTTTGAAATTGACATCGGGTGAGCGGTTTCCGCGACTTGTTATTACGCGGAAAAAGAGTGACGATGGCTCGAGATATTTTGGGCCGTACACGCGCGTGAAGCTTTTGCGCAAGGCGATTGCGGTAATGAAGGCCATCTTCCCTCTACGCACGTGCAAGAAGATGCCGGATCACGTGTGCCTGTCATATCATATTGGCCAGTGCGCAGGACCGTGCGTTAAAAAAGTCAGCGAAAAGGAGTATGGCGAGATCGTGAGGCAGCTTGTATTGTTTCTAGAAGGAAAAAAGGCGACACTTTTAAGAGAATTGGAGCAAAGAATGGGGGACGCAGCAAAGAATGAGAGATTCGAGGATGCGTGCATGATCCGCGACAGGATCGCAGCGCTTTCAGAGGTGCCTGGAAAAAAGTTCAGGGAATATAGCGGGTATGGCGATGTCGCGGTAAAGCTAAAAAGGCTTTTGCGGCTGCCGAGACTGCCTTTAAAGGTCGAGGCGTTTGACGTGTCAAATATATCAGGCCAGGAGGCCACAGGGTCGATGGTATATTTCAAGAATGGCAAGCCTGATAAATCAAATTACAGGAAATTCAAGATAAAAAGCGTAAAGGACATAGACGACTATGCAATGATCCAGGAAATCGTGAGACGCAGGTACAAGCGGCTCAAGGAGGAAGACAAGGAGTTTCCCGATCTTATCATAATAGACGGGGGCAAGGGTCATTTACAGGCGGCATACAGGGAGCTCATGAAGCTGAATCTCAGGTATGTACCTATAATATCCATTGCAAAGAAACAGGAAAAGATATACACGCTTGGCGCTAAAAGCCCGTTGGATGTGAACAGGGACTCGCAGATCGTGCACTTTATCCAGCAGATCCGTGACGAAGCCCACCGCTTCGCGCTCAAGTATCACCACAAGCTGCGGGATAGGAAAGCAAGCCTCTAACTTTACACTTTTGTGATACACAGAAAAGTGTAAAGTAGTAAAGTAGGCCAGGTTTAAACCTGGCCTACTGCTACTGCTCGGGGTGGTTAGGTGATATGAAAGCGTTGACTTTGTTCGAGAAAAAGGTATATACTGTTGTGAAAAGAAAATATCAGACATAGAATATGATAGCAGAGATAAAAGAAAAATTAAAAAAATTAGATAAGAAACTTTCAGAGCTAAAGGCATACCTTGCGATTGACAAGAACGAAGTCTCGCTAAAAAAGCTCGAGGCAAAGATGACTGAGCAGGGGTTCTGGGATAACCAGGAAAAGGCGCGCCCGGTGATCCAGGAACTTAAGAAGGTGCGGGCGATCGTCGATCCCTATTTTGAATGCAGGAAAGAATTTGATGAATTGAGCGAATTGATAGTGCTGGTGGATAGCGACGATAAGAACTCTATTAATGAAATAAAGGAGTCGCTGGCCAAGCTGGAAAGAGACATTGATAAACTGGAATTCAAGTCTCTTATGAGCGGGCCGCACGATAGTAGCAACGCGATCCTTAGCATACACGCTGGCGCAGGCGGCACAGAATCATGCGACTGGGCGAACATGCTTCTTAGGATGTATTCGATGTGGGCCGAGGCAAACAAATACAAGACGCAGATAATTGACATGCTGTCTGGAGAAGAAGCAGGTGTTAAGAGCGCGGTGATGATCGTCTCGGGTCTTCATGCATTTGGTTACCTTAAATCAGAAAGAGGTGTGCACAGGCTTGTGAGGATCTCGCCATTTGACGCAAATAAAAGACGGCATACATCTTTTGCATCCGTAGATGTTATAGCTGAGCTCGAGGACGATATAGAGGTAGATATAAAGGAGTCAGAACTCAGGATCGATACATATCGTTCGAGCGGCGCAGGCGGCCAGCATGTGAATGTAACTGACTCCGCGGTTAGGATCACGCATTTACCAACGAATATTGTAGTGCAATGCCAGAACGAGCGCTCGCAGCACAAGAACAAGGCCATGGCCATGAAGGTCTTGAAGTCCAGGATCTATGAGGTAAAATTAGAAGAAAAGAAAAAAGAAATGGAAAAGGAGTATTCCAAGAAGCAGAAGATAGAATGGGGCAGTCAGATCAGATCGTACGTGATGCATCCATATTCAATGGTCAAGGATCACAGGACTGCTCACGAAACATCGAATGTCAATGCAGTGATGAACGGCAAGCTGGATGGCTTTATCGAAGCGTTCCTGAAATGGAGAGCTAAAAAGTAATATGGCTAACTGGATATTAAATAAAATCATCGGGTCGCAAAATCAGCGGGAGATCAAGAAGCTGCAGCCGCTCGTGGATAAGATAAATTCTTTAGAGCCAGAGGTGCAGAAGCTTAGCGACGCTGAACTGCGCCAAAAAACAGACGAGTTTCGAAATCGCGTTTCAAACGGCGCAAAACTCGACGAGATCCTACCTGAGGCATTTGCAGTAGTGCGCGAGGTCAGTCAGCGCACCATAGGCATGCGGCATTTTGATGTGCAGCTTATGGGTGGCGTAGCGCTTCATCAGGGAAAGATCGCTGAGATGACAACAGGTGAAGGAAAAACTCTTGTCGCGACATTGCCAGCATATCTGAACGCGCTGAGCGGCAAAGGCGTCCACATCATCACTGTGAATGATTATCTTGCCCGTCGCGACAGAGAATGGATGGGGCCAGTGTATGAGTTTCTTGGGCTTAGCGTAGGCGTTATCCAGCACGACATGGACCCTGAGGCAAAACAGATCTCTTACAGAAGTGACATCGCCTATGGCACGAACAATGAATTTGGTTTTGATTATCTCAGGGATAACATGGTTGCGCGCGCTGAAAACATGGTGCAGGGTGAGCTAAATTACGCGATCGTCGACGAGGTGGATAGCATCCTAATAGATGAGGCGCGCACCCCGCTTATCATCTCAGGCCCGTCAGAAGAATCCACAGATAAATATTATACCTGCAATAAAATAGTGCCGAGTCTAAAAGGCCGCATAATCCTGGAAAAAGACGAGATCGACGCGAAATTCAAAGGCATAGACCTTTCAACAGGCTATGACTATATCGTGGACGAAAAGGCGCACACCGCGCATCTTACAGAAGATGGCGAGGCAAAGGTCGCTGAGATGCTCGGCATAACCAACATGCACGATATGTCCACCATGGAATACCGTCACCACATAATCCAGGCATTAAAGGCGCATAATCTTTTTGAAAAAGACGTGGACTATGTAGTGAAAGAAGGAGGGGTGCTCATAGTCGACGAATTTACTGGCAGGCTTATGCCTGGCAGGCGCTGGTCAGATGGCCTGCACCAGGCAGTAGAGGCAAAAGAGGGCCTGAAGATAGAAAGAGAAAACCAGACACTCGCCACCATTACATTTCAAAATTATTTCAGGATGTACAAAAAGCTCGCTGGCATGACTGGCACCGCGATGACAGAGGCGCAGGAATTCAGCCACATCTATAAATTAGACACAATAGCAGTGCCTACGAATAAGACATTGATAAGGACGCATTATCCAGATGTCATCTATAAAACAGAAAAAGAAAAATTCAACGCAGTCTGCAATGAGATCGAAGAACTTTACAAAAAAGGCCGCCCGATCCTCGTCGGTACTATTTCAATAGAAAAGTCAGAACGCCTGGGCTCGATGCTCAAGCGCCGCAACATCCCGCATAATGTCCTGAATGCGAAATATCACGAGATGGAGGCAGTCATTATCGCGCAGGCAGGCAGGCTCAGGGCAGTCACGATCGCCACAAACATGGCTGGCCGCGGCACAGATATTTTGCTCGGCGGCAATCCTGAATCCACGGTGAGTGACTGGCTAAAGGCAAAAGGCCTGGGCCCGAAGAATGTGACTGAGGATGAAGTAAAAGGTATGCTGAGCGAGGCAAAAGAAAAGGTAAAGAAAGAACATGAAGAGGTTGTCTCACTTGACGGCCTGCATATAATCGGTACAGAACGCCACGAATCCCGTCGCGTAGATAATCAGTTGCGCGGACGTTCAGGCAGGCAGGGCGATCCTGGCTCGTCGAAGTTTTACATATCTTTAGAGGATGACCTGATGCGGCTCTTTGGCTCTGGCAGGATCTCAGCTATATATGAGAAGCTCGGCATAGAAGAGGGTCAGGATATACAGCACCCTCTTGTCTCACGCGCCATCGAGGTCGCGCAGAAAAGAGTGGAACAGCATAACTTTGACATACGAAAACACGTGCTCGAATATGACAATGTGATGAATAAGCAAAGAGAGGTCATATACGAGGAGCGGCGCAAGGTCTTAGCAGGTGAAAATATAAAACAGCATCTCCATGAGATCATAAAGGAAGTCATTGATAGCGCAATGGGCCTTTATTTCAATGCTGAGGCGCATAAGAGTGACTGGCAGTATGCTGAGTTTTGCGAATGGTTCCGGTCAAAGTTTAATATCAGACTTCAGAATATAGAAGACATGGTCGAAGGCAAAGATAGCGACACAATTCTTAATGAACTGAGCACAATGGTAAAATCCGCGTACGAAGAAAAAGAAAAAAAGATGGCGCCAGGGCTCTTGAGACATATCGAAAAGATGCTCATGCTCCAGGTCATTGATACAAAATGGAAAGATCATCTTCATGCAATGGATAATCTGCGAGAAGGGATCGGCTTGCGCGCATATGGACAGCGTGATCCATTAGTGGAATATCAGCATGAAGGGTATGATATGTTTATGAGCATGATAGATTCTATCAAGGATGAGACATTGGAATTTTTGTTCAAGGTCCAGGCTGTGCGCGAAGATACTTCTTCGCGAGGTGTGTTCCAGTCGCTCCCACAGCAGTTCGTACATGATGAGATCGCTCCTATGTCAGGGCCTCCTCCTTCACAGCCACCGCGAGATCTACCAGAGCCGCCTACTCAGCATAAAAGAGAAGAGCCTAAGGTCGGCAGAAATGACCCATGCCCATGCCATAGCGGCAGGAAGTATAAGAAGTGTTGTGGGAAATGAGGTATAGTTGTGAGTTATGGGGGTGTGTTGTGAGTTATGTGTCGAGTTATGAGTTGTGGGTTGTGAGTAAAAAAACACACAACTCATCCCCACAACCCGACCCACAACCCATAACCCATCCTCACTCTCACAACAACTAGTTATATGCTACTCACCATCATCTCTGCCATACTACTAATACTCGCCTTCCCAAACTTTAATCAGAGTTATTTTGTTTTTATAGGTTTTGTCCCGCTCCTTTTTGCAATACAGAAAAAGTCGGCAAAAAAGGCATTTTGGAATTCGTACCTGTGCGGGTTTTTATTTTACCTCGGTGTCTTATACTGGCTTTACCATGTGACAGGTGTTGGACTTATTATTCTTTGTCTCTATCTTGCGCTGTATTTCGGGATCTTTGGATTTTTATTCAATCGCGCCACCTATTATACTTCAGGTTTCAGCCTTTTATTTATACCGCTAATATGGATTTTTCTTGAATATGTACAGTCTCATCTTTTTTCAGGTTTTGGCTGGGCCTTGCTGGGCTATTCGCAATACAAGAAGCTGCATCTAATCCAGATCGCGGATTTTGCAGGAGTCTATGGTGTTTCATTTCTTGTGATGATGGTGAATGTCGCAGTCTATAAGTTTTTCAAGAGATCAGCAAAACATCTTGTGATATCTGCTTTGGTTCTGGCAATGGTATTTTGGTATGGGAAAATGAGGGAGAATGAGGGGGAATGGGGGGATGGTCTTAAAGTATCAGTTATACAGGGAAACATTCCGCAGGAGATTAAATGGGATCCTTTTGCGAGTGACGAGATAATGAAGTCATATTTTAATCTAACCAGGCTCGCAGCATTTGACGAACCTGATTTAATAATCTGGCCTGAGACGTCTTTCCCTGGATTTTTTATAAGCGATGAGGAAAAAACCAAACAGGTCCTTGATCTGGCAAGAAAGATACAGATCCCGCTTTTAATAGGAGCAAATACTGTAGATGGTTTGGATATTTTAAATAGCGCAGTGCTTATCTCAAAAAAAGGCGAAGTGATAGACAAATACGATAAGCTCCACCTTGTGCCTTTTGGCGAATTCGTGCCATTTGGAGACAAAATCCCTTTTTTGCATAGACTGGTGCTCGGCGAACTGGGTCATTTTACAGCAGGAGAAGAGTACAGGATATTTAAGATCGAATACCCTTCTCCGCAGAAAATCTTTGATTTTAGTACAGGCGAACAGCAAGCCGCAAACATCGAGCATAGATTTGCTACGCTGATCTGCTTCGAGGACATCTTTCCTGGCATTGCCAAGCGGTTTGTCCAGAAAGGCGCGCAGTTTCTAGTGGTAATCACGAACGATGCCTGGTATGGCAAAAGCGGCGCACCTTATCAACACACAGCCTGCTCAGTCTTCCGCGCAATCGAGAACCGCGTCCCAATCGTACGCTGCGCCAACACAGGCTTTTCCTGCTTCATAGACCCCTACGGCCGCATCCACGACCCCATAGAAGATATATTTACCTCTAAACACAAAACCTCCACTGTTAAACTGAGATAACTTGACACTTTTCTATGTGTCACAAAAGTGTAAAGTAGGCCAGGTTTAAACCTGGCCTACCGAGGGTCACAAAAGTGTAAAGTTACTTTGACAAGGAAGGGGCTTTTTGGTATAATGGTAAGAAGTATTTAAAAGTCTTTAATTGATGATCATGAAAAAAGTAATATTGATTTTAATAATATTGTCCCTCCTGACTCAAGGGCAGAGTTTTGCCTTGAGGCCGCGTTTGCGTTTTAATGAGCCAGAAATACTTAATTCAAATAAAGAAATTAATCCTGAAGACTATGCCACAGGTGAAGAGATATCAATTACAAGTGGGCAGGTTATACCTATGCCAGACACAGACGGTATTTATGTGGTAGATTATCTACTAGAAAGATACGTTGATTCCGACGAGGCCAAGACAAGACTTTTTGCCATAGTCGAGAAAGAAGGAAAAGATATTATTGCCAAAATAATCTCCAAAGAAGATAATGGCACAATAAAACTTTGGGAAAAACATAAATTCATCAAAGGAAAATTTAAAAGTAAATACGGCAAATATGTTAGCGGCAAATGGAAACTTGTTTTCGTTAACATGGAAGCTTATATCACAGCTGAAGAAATGCCTCTTGTAAATAGATTTCCTACGTTTATTCCAAGAACCAATCAGGTACACTTACCGGATTACCTGATGAGATTATATCCCAACATCAAGAGGATGATAGTAAAAGAAAAAGGCAATATTATTACTAAAATATTCTCTAGAGAAGATGGTAAAGTGATAGTCTGGGAAAGGTATAGGTTCATTCCATGTGGGATTATAACGAGAGGCGGTGCATATTTTATTGGTAAATGGAAGCGCATTTTTTATCTAGAAAATTATACTGTCTCCAGAGAAATGCCTATTGCAGTAGTATCCCCGCGGTTGATACCAGAGGGAGAAAATAGACTCTATATACCACGTTATCTAATGGAAACCTATGTTAATCCTAACAAAGCCAAAACAAGACTTTTTGCTATGTTAAAAAAAGAAGAAGGCTATATTAACTGTAAAATAATTTCCAGAGAATCTGATGGAATAGTAAAATACTGGGGAAATCATAAGTTCATACTAGCCAAAATTAAAAAGCAGGGCGTAGAATTCGCTGGTAAATGGAAATTCGAATGGAGTAAAAGTTTTGTTGCTAAAAAGCCAAAAAGGGAAGTCGGTAAAAAAGAAGTCTCTAGAGAAAACTCTTCTAAAAAAATCTCTTTTTACCGCGAGCTCAAGAGGCAGTTGAAGATGGGAAATAAAATAAAAGACTATTACAAGAGGTTAGGGCTAGGCATATATGCCACTACTGACGAGATAAAAAGGGCATATCGCATGTTAGTAATGCAGTTTCATCCTGATCAGGGTAAAGATTCAGATGCAAAGGTCTTTAAATTGATCAAAGAGGCATATGAAGTTTTAAAGGATCCCAAAAAAAGACAAAGTTATGACCGTTTCATGAGAAATAGTTTCAAACCTACAGAGTTAAAGAAAATAAACAGTTACCTTGAGCGACCTGAGAATATAGGAGTAATTTTTCATTTTGACAAAAGGACGGGCAAGAGAGTATTCCTTATTCCGCGTAAGGTTGTAGCTAAAGCTGTAAAGATAGATGTTGATCTAATCGACTGGGCTATTGAGAAACATAACTATCAACAACATAGAAAAACTGGAGGATATTTCACCCCATTCTCCTTTCCACCTGAAAAGATGCTGAATAGTATATTAGAAACAGCAGACGCAGCACGGACAGATAATTAAAATCACACCTTAAGTCCCACCCCCGTACCAGTCGCTTCGCTCCGGTACGGGGCAAACCTATTTCTATTGACACTATAATACATATAGGATATAATTGCCCAGAAGGAAGGGGTGTATTTTTATGCAGGATGTGAATGAGTTTGTAAAGCAGCGCATTGATAAGCTTAATGCCTTGAAAGAGATAGGTGTTGAAGTATATGGCAGGCATTTTAATAAGGCGCAGGGTATTGACGAGCTTGTTAAGGGGTTTAAAGAAGGGGATAAAGTCGAGACTGCTGGTCGCATTACTGCGCTTCGGGAGCACGGGAAGAGTGCTTTTATGGATTTAAGGGATGCCAGCGGAAGAGTGCAAATCTATGTAAAAGCGAACATAATCGGAGTCGAGACATTTAATAGTATATTTAAGAAATTAGATATAGGTGATATATTAGGGGTAAAAGGCGAGTTTTTTAAGACGCGCACTGAAGAGGTTACAATAAATGCCAGTGAGATAACTGTTCTTGCTAAGGGGCTGAGGCCGCTTCCTGAGAAATGGCATGGTCTAAAGGATGTTGAGATCAGGTATCGCCAGAGATATGTAGATCTGATAGTCAATGAAGATGTGCGCAAGGTCTTTCAGCTTCGCAGTAAGATCATATCAAAGATCAGGGAGCTTCTGGATAAAAAAGGATTCTTAGAAGTAGAGACTCCTATGATGCATTCGCTCGCAGGCGGCGCAGCAGGTGAGCCATTTAAGACGCACCATAAGGCTTTGGATACTGATTTATATTTGAGACTGGCGCCGGAATTACATTTAAAGAGATTGCTGGTGGGCGGTTTTGATAAGGTCTATGAACTCAATAGAAACTTCAGGAACGAGGGCATCTCTATCAGGCACAATCCTGAGTTTACAATGGTTGAGATCTACCAGGCTTATTCTGACTGCGAAGGCATGATGCGGCTTACAGAAGAGATATTGAGCTTTGCCGCAAAAGAGGCTTTGGGGAGTCTAAAGATTAAATTTAAAGATCAGGAGATCGATCTATCGACGCCATGGCCCAGGTGGTCTTTTGCCAGCGAGATCAAAAAGAAGTTTGATATAAATCCTGATGATCCTGCTGAAGAATGGATCAAGAAGCTCAAGAAAAAAGGCATGAATTTCAAGGGAAAGGATGTTACTCGCTCGCAGATCGTAAATATAATTTCAGAGATGCTCGAGCCCGAGACAAAGGATAAGCCGATGTTTGTCGTGGATCTATTTGCTGAGCTGTGCCCATTGGCAAAGAAGCAAAAGGATAATCCGTTACTGACTGACAGGTTTGAGCTTTTTATGGGCGGCATGGAAATAGCGAATGCATATTCAGAGCTGAATGACCCGATCGAACAGGAAAAGAGATTCAAGGAACAGCTTGTGGGACAGGAAGGCACTAAGAAGATCGACGAGGACTTTGTCAGGGCCTTGGAATACGGCATGCCGCCAGCAGGCGGCCTGGGCATAGGCATAGACAGGCTCGTGATGTTACTCGCGAACCAGCCGTCGATCAGGGATGTCATATTGTTTCCGCAACTTAAGCCGGAGAAATAACTTGGTAGAAGCGTGGATCAGTTTTAGATATTTGGTTTCAAAGCGCAGGGAGAAGTTTATCTCCATTATTAGTCTTATCTCGATAATGGGTGTGGCTGTTGGTGTGATGGCGCTTATTGTGGTGCTGGCTGTTATGAGCGGGTTTGACAATGATCTGCGCGAGAAGATCGTGGGCACGAATTCGCATATTGTAATAGAGAAAGACGGCGGGATCGCGAATTATAACCAACTTGTAGATGAAATAAACAAGATGCCGCATGTAGTAGCTAGCGCGCCTTTTGTAAATGGCCAGGCGCTTATCAGGCAAAAAGATAAAGTCACTGGTGTGATCTTTAGAGGCATAGACCCTGAGAGAGAAAAACATGTAACTAATATAGGAAAGTATTTAGTCGTAGGTACGCTTGAGTTAGATAAAGACAGTGTAGTAATTGGCAGGGAGCTTGCGTGGAGATTAAACTTAAGTATAGGCGATGAGATTTCTCTTGTTTCAGCTGCTACGCCAAAGCCGACACCTTTTAAAATAGCAGGCATATTTAACTCAGGCATGTTTGACTATGACATGAATCTGGTTTTTACAAGCATTGAAGGCGCTCAGGAGTTTTACGCAGTTGAAGGATTGGCAGGCGGCATAGGCGTAAAGGTTGATGATCTACACAAGGCTGATGCGATACGAGACCAGATCCAGGAAGCGATCGGGTTTGGCTATTGGGCAAGGAGCTGGTCAGATCTAAACAAGAATCTTTTCAGCGCATTGAAGCTAGAAAAGATAACCATGTTTATAATACTTGCATTAATCGTGCTTGTCGCGTGTTTTAATATAATAAGCACTCTCATCATGATGGTAATGGAGAAGACAAAAGACATTGGCATATTAAAATCCATAGGCGCAACAAATGCCAAGATAAGAAACATCTTTATGCTGAATGGATTTTTCATAGGATTTACAGGCACAGCACTTGGCGCAGCAGGTGGATTTATCCTGTGTTATTTGCTTAAGACGTACGAGTTTGTAAAATTACCAAGAGACATTTACTATATAGATAAGCTTCCTGTGAATTTAAATTTAGCGGACGCAGGGACTGTGATCATAGCAGCAATTGCAATAAGCCTGATCTCCACCTTGTACCCTGCATGGCAGGCAGCGAGGATGGAACCAGTAGAGGCGCTTAGGTACGAGTAATCCGAAAAAAAGCCGAGGCTGGACCTCGGCTTTTTCTGATATGTTGCGAGCTGAAAAGATTCAAAAAATATATAGAAACGGGAAGAAGGGCCTGCGGGTTTTGCAGGATGTTGATCTGGAGATCAAGAAGGGCGAGGCCTTGGCAATAGTAGGGCCGTCAGGCGCTGGCAAGTCAACGCTCTTGCATATATTAGGAGGCATAGACAGGCCCAGCTCAGGCAAGGTGGTTTTTGAAAATCAGGATTTATATGCATTGCCAGACAATAAGAGAGCTGAGATCAGAAATAAGAAAATAGGATTCGTATTTCAGTTTTATCACTTGTTGCCGGAATTTACGGCGCTTGAGAATGTGTTGATGCCGACCTTGCTGACGGGCCAACGGGCCAACGGGCCAACGGGCAACGATAAGACAAAGAAGTTATTGCAAGAGTTGGGGCTTGGTGAGAGAATGCGTCACAGGCCGAGTGAGCTTTCTGGGGGCGAACAGCAGCGCGTAGCAATTGGCCGGGCGCTCATAAATGATCCAGATATACTTCTCTGTGACGAGCCCACAGGAAACCTGGATTCAAAGATGGGCGAAGAGATACTTGATATTTTACTTGGACTTAATAAAAAGAATCGCACGACAATTGTCATTGTCACACATGATAAAGAAATCGCAAAAAGGGCAGATAGAATAATTAAAATTCAAGACGGGAGGATATTATGACAAAGGTCTATATCAATGGCGAGTATTTTGACAAGAAGGATGCGAAGATCTCTGTTTTTGACCATGGTCTCTTATACGGGGATGGTGTGTTTGAGGGTATTCGCTCCTATAACAGACTGGTTTTTAGATTAAACGAGCATATTGACAGACTCTACGAGTCTGCCCATGGGATCATGATGAAGATAAATCTTTCAAAGAAAGACATGACAAAGGCGGTCATTGATACATTGAAGCTTAACTCGCTTGATGACGCCTACATCAGACTTATTGTCACAAGGGGCGTTGGCGACTTGGGTCTTGATCCAAGAAAGTGCAAAAATGCTTCGATCATTATTATCACAGACAAGATCCAGCTTTATCCAGAGAAGCTATATAAAGAGGGTTTGAAGATCATTACAGTGTCTACTCCCAGAAATATACCAGAGGCATTGAATCCGCAGATAAAATCATTAAACTATCTTAATAACATCCTGGCTAAGATAGAGGCGGTGAATAACGGCTACGAAGAAGCGCTTATGTTTACTGCATCAGGCTATGTGGCAGAGTGTACAGGGGACAATATTTTTATCGTAAAAGGCGATTCTCTTATTACGCCTCCTGCATATCTTGGGATCTTAAAAGGTATTACGCGGGACGCGGTAATGGGTATCGCAAAGAAACTCGGCTTTGACGCAAGAGAGGATGTGCTTACAAGGCACAATCTTTTTACCGCAGACGAGTGTTTCCTAACAGGCACAGCAGCTGAGATCATACCTGTTGTGAGTATTGAGAAGAGGACCATTGGCGCAGGAAAACCAGGGAAGATGACATTGAAGCTAATGAAAGAGTTTAGAGAGCTGACGAAGAAAGACGGAGTGAAATATTAATCGGAGGTTTACTCATGTTATGTGATACATGCAAAAAGTCTCAGGCAACAGTGCATTTGACAGAGATCATAGACGATCAGATGACAGAGCTTCATCTGTGCGAGGAATGCGCGCAGAAAAAAGGCGCGCAGATGGAGAGTCACTTTGGCCTGGCAGATCTTTTAGCCGGCCTTGCAGACTTAGGTAGCGGCCAGTTTACCAAGGCAAAGAGTGAGACGCAGGTCAAGTGCCCGCGATGCGGCCTTACCTATGAGGATTTTAAAAAAGTAGGAAGATTAGGCTGCGGTGAATGTTATTCCGCGTTCAAAGAGGCGCTTATGCCTCTTCTAAAAAGGATACACGGCTCTACGCAGCATTATGGCAAGTCTCCGAAAAAGATGACAAAGACAACAAAGTCAGTAAAGAGCAAAAATGAATTACAGGAACTAAAAGATAAGCTGCAAAAGGCAATACAGGTGGAGGAGTTTGAGGAAGCAGTTAAGGTGCGAGATAAAATCCGTGATATAGAGAAACGCAGGAAGAAATGACCAATGCCCAATTACCAATGACCAATAAATTCCCAATTACCCAATTTCCAATTGGTCATTGGACATTGGTCATTTATTGGTAATTGGGAATTGGTAATTGGAAATTTTAAGGGGGTTTTACACATGAAAATAGATGATTTAGTAGGTAACCAAGGCGAGTGGCTGAGGAGTACCGGGCCGAATTCTGACATCGTGATGTCTTCGCGCATACGGCTGGCAAGGAATCTGGCAAAATATCCTTTTGCGCACTGGGCGAGCAAAAAAGAACAGCAAGAAATATGGCAGACTGCAAGGGACACGATAAAAACTTCAAAGAAAGTCAAGGGGTCCCTGTGCCTGGATATAGGAAAGATAGATTCTACAGACAGACAGTTTCTAGTGGAAAGACATCTGATGAGCAAGGAACATACTGTTGACGCAGAGAACAAGGGCCTTTGCGTGAGCGACAGGGAAATCGTAAGCATAATGGTGAATGAGGAAGATCATTTGCGCATCCAGGTCATGAAATCAGGTTTTGACCTTAGAGATGCCTGGCACATAATCAATGATATTGATAATGAACTCGGCACTTCTTTAAATTACGCGTATTCTATGGATTTCGGATACTTGACAGCATGCCCGACAAATACCGGCACAGGCATGCGCGCGTCAGTGATGCTGCATCTTCCGTCGCTGGTGATGACAAAGCAGATCGCCAAGGTCTTACAGGCGATCACTAAACTCAGTCTTACCGCGAGAGGCCTGTACGGAGAAGGCACAGAGGCAAGTGGAAATTTTTTCCAGATATCGAATCAGGTCTCGCTGGGCCACGCGGAAGAGGATATCATTGATAATATAGAAAGAATCATCAAGCAGATCATAGGCCATGAGCAGAGCGCAAGGGAATCGCTTGTTTCACAAAATAAAAATGCCCTTGCAGACAGGGTCTGGCGGGCGTATGGGACATTGAAAAACGCGTATATCATATCGAGCAACGAGACTATCGATCTTCTCTCGCTTGTGAGGTTAGGCGTTGACCTTGATTTAATAAAGGAAGTGGATCGCGCGCTTATAAATGAATTATTTATAATAATACAACCCGCGCATCTTCAAAAGTTAGAGAAGAAAAAACTAAATCCAAATGAGAGGGATGTCAGGCGAGCGCAGTTGATCAGGGAGAAACTGGGAAAATAAGGAGGGTACGCAAGATGTTTAACAGATTCACGGAACGGGCACGCAAGGTGATCTTACTTGCAAAGGAAGAAGCAAAGAGATTCAATCATGATTACATTGGCACTGAACATATTCTGCTTGGGCTTGTCAGAGAAGGCGAGGGTGTGGCCGCGGTGGTGCTCCAGAAGATGGGGCTCAGCCTTCAGCAGATACGCCTTGAGATAGAAAAGCTTGTAAAGCCAGGACCGAGCACAGTTATATCAGGCGATATACCTTTTACGCCAAAGGCAAAAAAGGCAGTAGAGTTTTCCGGCGAAGAGGCGCGCGCGCTTGGCCATAATTACATTGGCACAGAGCATCTTTTGTTAGGGCTTATACGAGAAGGAGAGGGTGTTGCTTCTCAGGTGCTTTTAAATATGGGAGTGGATCTTGATAAAGTAAGAGGCGAGGTGGTCGAGCTTTTAGGCTCTGCAACGCCAGGTTTTAGCGCTGGACCGCAGCAGCAGAAGGGTCCTGGAGGCCGCGCACCAGGCGCAAAATCAAGTTCAAAGACGCCTGCGCTTGACGCATTTGGCAGAAACCTTTCGCAGCTCGCGCGTGATGATAAATTAGATCCTGTAATCGGAAGACAGAATGAGATCGAAAGGGTGATCCAGATACTTTCAAGGCGCACAAAGAATAATCCAGTACTGCTCGGCGAGGCAGGCGTGGGCAAGACTGCTATTGTGGAGGGCCTTGCGCAGAAGATAATAAAAGGAGATATCCCGGAGCTATTGAAGAATAAAAAGGTTATTATCCTGGATCTTGCGCTCATGGTCGCTGGTACTAAATACAGAGGCCAGTTTGAAGAAAGAATAAAGGCGATCATGGATGAGATAAAGCGCTCGAACGATATAATCATCTTTATAGATGAGCTTCATACATTGGTAGGAGCAGGCGGCGCGGAAGGCGCTATAGACGCGTCAAATATCTTGAAGCCAGCGCTTTCACGAGGTGAGATTCAATGCATTGGAGCTACCACCCTGGATGAATACCGTAAGCACATAGAAAAGGACGCGGCGCTTGAACGTAGATTCCAGACAATAATGGTGGATCCGCCAACAGTGGCTGAGACCATAGAAATACTCAAGGGCTTAAGGGATAGATACGAGGCGCATCATAAAGTGGAGATCACAGATGATGCAGTCGAGGCAGCAAGTAAGTTTTCAGACAGATATATTGCTGGCAGGTTCCTGCCAGATAAGGCAATCGACCTTATAGATGAGGCTGGCGCAAAGGCAAGGCTCTCTATCATGACTGCTACTCCTGAGATAAAGGAGTTAGAGGAAAAGGCAGAGGAGATAAAAAAAGAAAAAGACGCCGCTATAAAGGACCAGGATTTTGAAAAGGCAGCGGGTCTAAGGGATAAAGAAAAAGAGAGCCGTAAAAAACTCGATAAGACCAAACAACAATGGAAAAAGGCCAGGATGGAGGCAAGACCAAAGGTCGACGAGGAACTAATAGCGGATATTGTTTCGAAATGGACAGGCATTCCTGTAGCGAGGATGGAGCAAAAAGAGGGTGAGAGGCTCTTGAGGATGGAAGACGAGCTTCACAAGAATATCATCGGACAGGATGAGGCAATAATTGCTATTGCCCGCGCAGTGAGGCGTTCACGCGCAGGCATAAAAAATCCCAAAAGGCCCATAGGCTCTTTTGTATTTCTCGGGCCGACTGGAGTGGGAAAGACGCATCTTGGAAGGGTCCTGGCAGAATTTATGTTCGGGGACGAGAACGCGCTTATACAGATTGACATGTCAGAGTACATGGAGAAGTTCAATGTCTCGCGTCTTATAGGCGCGCCTCCTGGATACGTTGGATACGAGGAGGGCGGGCAGCTTACTGAGAAGGTAAGGCGCAGGCCTTATTCTGTGGTGCTCCTGGATGAGATAGAAAAGGCGCATCCTGATGTATTTAATCTCCTTCTTCAGGTGCTGGAAGACGGGAGACTCACAGACAGCTTTGGAAGAAAAGTAGATTTTAGGAATACGATACTCATCATGACTTCGAACGTGGGCGCTGAGATCTTCAGACGACAGGGCTCCATTGGTTTTAAGTCAGAGAAAAAGGAAATGACCTATAATGATACAAAGGAAAAGCTGCTTGAAGAAGTAAAAAAGACCTTCAAGCCTGAGTTTTTAAACAGGATCGACGATATTATCGTGTTCCATGGCCTTACCAAACAGGATCTCTATAAGATCGTAGAGATAGAATTAAAGGAAGTCAAGGACAGGCTGAAGGAACAGGATATTGAGGTAGAATTAGATAAGTCTGCAAAGGAAATATTAGTGGAAAAGGGATTTGATCCGATCTTTGGCGCGCGGCCTCTTAAACGCACGATACAGAGACTGCTGGAAGATCCTCTGGCAGAGGAGATCATTGCCAAAAACTTTGACAGGTCTAAACCTATCAAGATCAGCGCTAAGAACGGGAAATTAGTATTCAAATAATGCGCTATGTTATTGCAAGGCATAAATTCAGGGCGGTCCTGTTATTAATTTTATTAGGCCTGTCCATCGTCTCTATCGCACCTTGGGTTTATGAAAAGATATTCATACAGGAGGAGCCGTTCGGTAACATCGCGCATTATTTGCCGTTGGTGCCTGAGGATATAGAAACAAATAGCGGCACTTTTCTTGATGTAGATTTTTTGAACGATGGTTATGTATTTTCTAGATTTAGATTAGAGGATCTTAAGATAAAGGATTTAGTAGTTTCAGCTACTGTTGTTACAAAGGGACAGATCATTAAGGATGAAAACGGAGAGGATGCTGGTTTTTCAGGAAAGCTTTCTTCCCGAGATATAACATTGGATTCAAATGAATTGCTGCCGCTTGATGTGTTTTATGAGATCAAGGGAGATGTATTAGAGATCAAAGAGCTGCGCCTGGGTAATTCATGTCGATTAAAAGGCACGATAGGCCTGGCAGAACCTTTTAAGACAGATCTACACCTTGACGTAATCAGGGCAGACATGAGAAGGATCTCTAAGTTCACGAAGATAAAAGGACATGGTCTTTCGCTTGGTATTGTGAGCGCCAGCTTTGATATTAAAGGAGATATGGCTGGTAATATCTTTTCAGAAGGGATAATTGAGAGCAGAAATGGAAAGATAGGGTCTATAGGATATAACTTTGTGACGCTTAAATTAGAGGGCTTTGGACCTGTGATAAATATAGTTGATTCCAGCCTGCATCAGGATAGCAGCAGCCTGACCATGGAAGGTTATATAGATCTGAGAAATATTGCGAAAGGCGGACTGCTTGACGGACTCAGAATCAAGTCAGACATGAAGACGATAGCCTGGGATGGCTGGGATATAAGCAAGGATGGCACAGATGAGCTTACCATGTCAAAGGATGTTGGCGAAAATGTCCGCGTGGGGTTTAAGACAATGCGCAGGGAACCGATCACCACATATCAGGATAGAGAAAATCCAGAAGAGATGAGTCTGGAATATAAGATGGGACTGCAGAATCTAAAGATGAAACTCAAGGAAGACGAGGAATTTCTTGGAGTAGAGCATAGCGTGAAGTTTTGATGGAGACGATATGAAGAAAATGATAAAACGGCTCGGTCACAATACAGTGAACTTTTTCATATACATAGGCGGGGTGTTTCATCTTTTGGTCTCTACGCTCTTTCATTTATTCAGGCCGCCTTTTAGGAGGAAAGAGATATTCGAACACATGTACAATATAGGTGTGCTGAGTTTTCCGATCGTGTTTCTAGTCTCTCTTTTTACTGGTATGGTGCTGGCGCTTCAAAGCGCGTACCAGCTTACCAAGATGGACGCGCAGATGTATATATCGAGCCTTGTGGCGCTTTCAGTAGTGAGGGAGCTGGGTCCGGTTTTGACAGCACTTGTGATCGCGGGCAGGGTCGGCGCGAGCATTACAGCTGAGCTTGGCACAATGAAGGTGACCGAGCAGATCGATGCGCTCGAGACACTTGCGGCAAATCCTGTGAAATATCTTGTTGTGCCGCGATTTCTGGCGCTCTGTATTATGCTGCCTATATTGACGATATATTCAGATTTTATAGGTATAGCGGGCGGATATCTTATAGGTGTGTATAAGCTGCTGATAGGCCCTACTATTTATGTAAAAATGACATTTGATCCGCTTATGTTTAAGGATGTGTTTTCAGGCCTTTTTAAGTCGCTGGTATTTGCGGTTATTATATGCATAATTTCGTGTTACGAGGGTTTTAGGACAGAGGGTGGCGCTGAAGGCGTGGGTAAATCCACGACGCTTTCTGTTGTCACGTCATTCATTTTAATAATAGCAGCGGATTGCTTGTTTACAGCGCTGTTTTATTTCATGTTCCCATGATAGAGATAATTAATTTAACAAAATCATTCGGCGGAAATAGAGTCCTTGATAATCTGAATCTTATTATCAAGTCTGGCGAGACCATGGTTATTATAGGCCGTTCTGGCTGCGGTAAGAGTGTTCTCTTAAAGCACATGATAGGGATCCTTAAGCCCGAGTTTGGGCAGGTTATTATAGACGATAGTGATGTTTGCAAGATGGAAGCAAAGGAACTGGACAAGTTAAGGATGGATTTCGGTATGCTCTTTCAGGGCGCAGCGCTTTTTGATTCAATGACTGTGGGCGGGAATGTGGGCTTTGCCCTCAGGGAACACACTGACATGCCTGAGTATCAGGTGCGCGAAAAGGTTGCAAAGGCATTGCATTTAGTGGGCCTTTCCGGCATAGAGAATCTCATGCCTGCTGAGCTGAGCGGCGGCATGAAAAAACGTGTGGGCCTTGCAAGGGCTATATGCAATGAGCCTAAGATTATTCTATATGACGAACCTACAACGGGTCTGGATCCAGTAATGGCCGATGCCATAAATAATCTTATTATAGATCTGACCAATAAATTAAAGGTGACCTCTATCGTGGTCACTCATGACATGGTTAGCGCTTATAAGGTAGGGACCAGGGTCGCTATGTTATATCACGGAAAGATCGTTGAGGTAGGAACGCCTAAGGAGATTAAAAATACAAAAGATCCATTGGTAAAACAATTTATAACAGGCGCTTCAAAAGGGCCAATTACAGACGGAAGATAATAAGGAGGTGGCGATGTTCACTCGATCAAATTTTGAATTAAAGGTCGGTATATTTATTTTTATCGGAATAGTCATATTATCGATCATAGTATTTTCAATAGGTAATTTTTACAGCATCAAACGCGGCTATACCATAGATATAGTTTTTAGTTTTGCCAATGGCATAAGCGTGGGCGCGCCTGTCAGGTATGCAGGCGTAGAGGTCGGCGAGGTGCAGGATATAGAGGTATATTATGACGAGATAGAGCAGAGTCCTATGGTAAAGGTCTTTGTGTGGGTGTCGCAGAATACCTGGATAAACGAGGATGCAAAGGCAGCCATAAATACGTTAGGCCTGTTAGGTGAGAAGTATCTTGAGATAGTACCAGGTTCAAAGGATAAAAGGCTTTTGAAAAAGGGAGATACATTAAGGGGGCAGGATCCTGTATCTACGGAGGAGCTTGCAAGGGATACCAAGGAACTGGTTGCAAAGATGGAGATCATGATAAAATCAATAGGAGAGGTCGTAGGTGACGAAGAATTTCAGAGTTCTGTAAAAAATACAGTCTCTAACCTGGAGGCCCTTACAGCGGACATGAGAGATTTTATTACTAAGGCAAAAGAAGGCGACGGAACCATAGGCCGCTTTATGTCAGACGACAGCTTGTATAAAAATATGGACGAGATGATCCTGGACATAAAGAAACATCCATGGAAACTTTTATACAGGCCGAAAGAGAGTAGGAGGAAGAAGAAATGACTTTAATTTTCATACGCGTATTTTTCATGTTACTAAGTATCATAGTTGGTTTTCAAGTTGGTTCTTTTGTGCAGGCAGGTGAAATGGATTTTGCGCTTATTGGCGCAGCGATTGGTTTTATTGTAGCGGTATCGATAATCGCGTTCGAATTTGTAACGAGAAAGGCGTCTATAAGGGGACTCTCGTCTGCTGTATTCGGCCTTATATTCGGACTTATAATGGCAAAGCTTGTCTCTGATACGCTTTCGCTCATACCGCTTAACCCAACAGTCCTTTATTCTTCAAAGGTAATACTTACCCTGATCTTTTGTTACCTGGGTATGATAGTCGCTGTGCGCGGCAGGGATGAGTTCAATATTATCGTGCCATACGTCAAGTTTTCACGGCAGGATCAGAAGGATGAACTCATTATCCTTGATACAAGTGTTATCATAGACGGCCGCATAGCAGATATTTGCAAGAGCAGATTCATGGAAGGCAAGTTTATTGTGCCGCGTTTTGTGCTAAAGGAACTGCAGGCCATAGCTGATTCCAGTGATTCATTGAAGCGGGCTCGCGGCAGGAGAGGCATGGATATCCTGAGCAAGCTACAGAAAAATTCAAATATAGACGTGAAGATCCATAATGAGGATTTTCACGACGTAAAGGAAGTAGATGCGAAGATCGTGAGGCTCGCCAAGATCTTGAGCGCAAAGGTCTTTACAAATGATTATAATCTCAATAAGATCGCAGAGATCCAGGGCGTGAAGGTCTTGAATATAAATGAACTGGCAAACGCCTTGAGGCCAGTGGTATTGCCTGGCGAGACAATGGATATACGCCTTGTAAAAGAAGGCAAGGAATACAATCAGGCAGTGGGATATCTTGAGGACGGTACCATGGTGGTCGTGGACAATGGAAGAAGATCAATAGGCCAGAGTGTACGTATAGTAGTGGGCAGTGTGCTCCAGACAGCAGCAGGAAGGATGATATTTGGGAAGTTACCCGAAGACATTAAGAAGAATAAACGTTAGTCAAATGAATGTCGCAGCCATAGTTCCCGCCGCAGGTAAAGGTAGGCGCATAAAATCAAAGATAGCCAAGCCACATATAAAGCTTTGCGGCAAACCAATACTTGCGCATACGCTAGTCAGGCTTTCAAAGAATAAACACATAAAAGAGATCATTGTCAGCGTCGATAAAAAACATATAGCAAGGGTCAAGAGATTCAAGATCAAGAATGTAAAGGTAGTAGCTGGAGGAAGGGAAAGAAAGCACTCCGTGCTTAATGCATTGAAAAAGGTGTCTAGCAACATAGATTATGTATTGATCCACGATGGCGTGAGACCCTTTCTTACTGATAAATTAATAAACGCCTCTTTAAAGGCAGCTCGCTCTTTTGGCGCAAGTGTTGTCGCGGTACCTGTAAAACCTACCTTGAAATGCGCTGGGAGGAGAGGCTGTGTAGCATACACGCCTGATAGGACAAAGTTTTGGGAGGCGCAGACACCTCAGGTATTCAAAAGAGATTTAATAGAGAAGGCATACAGGGCCATTGGCAAGAAAAACATAACAGATGATTCCATGCTGGTCGAGCTCCTGGGCATAAAACCAAAACTAGTCATGGGCTCGTACAGAAATATAAAGATCACGACAGAAGAAGATTTGAAACTGGCAAAGATGTTGTGTAGTTTACCTCCTCTGTAGGCCAGGTTTAAACCTGGCCTACAGAGGAGGAGGGAAATAGGAGGCACATATGCGTGTAGGAATAGGTTATGACATACATAGATTTGTTGATGATAAGCCTCTTATGTTGGGTGGGATCGAGATCCCGCATATCAAAGGGCTTTCCGGGCATTCAGATGGAGATTCACTCCTGCATGCAATATGCGATGCAATACTTGGGGCCGCGGGCATGGACGATATAGGCCATCAGTTCCCTAACAATGATGATAGATACGCTGGTATAGCGAGTAGTGAACTCTTAAAAATGGTTGCGGATAAGATAAATAAAAAAGGCTTTAAAGTCGACTATGTGGATTCTGTGATCATATTGGAGGAACCCAAGATAGCGCCTTTTAAAGATGCCATGAGGCAAGAGATAGCAAAGACACTAGGGATAGCTAAGGAGAGCGTCAATGTCAAGGCAACGACACAAGAGGGTATTGGCGCGCTTGGCAGAGGCGAGGCCATAGCGGCGTATGCCGTAGCTTCTTTAGTGAAATAAAAATGAAGATATATAATACGCTTAAGAGAAAAAAGGAAAGTTTCGAGCCCAAGAGAAAAATCGGTATGTACGTATGCGGCCCAACGGTTTACGACGCGCCTCATATCGGTCACGCGAGAAGCGCTTATGCATTTGATGTGATACGCCGGTATTTTGAATATAAAAAACACAAGGTTACTTTTGTAAGAAATGTCACTGATGTCGACGATAAGATAATCAATAAAGCGAGAGATGAATTTAAGAAAGAGGATTTAAATAGCGCGGTAAAAAAGGTCTCAGATAAATACCTCAAGGTCTATCATAAATACATGGATGATCTGGGTATCAAGCGGCCTGATAAAGAGCCAAAGGCCACAGAGTATATAGGTAAGATGAAGGATTTTATCGCTATATTGATAAAAAAAGGCGTAGCTTATGAATCAGATGGCGATGTGTATTTTAATATTAAAAAGGCAAAGAAATATGGCAAATTGTCAAATCAGAGCATTGAGAACCTGGAGGTTGGGGCGCGAGTTTCTCCAAAAGAACACAAAAAGGACCCACTTGATTTTGCTCTTTGGAAAAAGGCCAAGGATGGTGAGCCTTATTGGGAGAGTCCATGGGGAAAAGGCAGACCTGGCTGGCATATAGAATGCTCGGTGATGAGCTCGGATATTTTAGGAGACGAGTTTGACATACACGGCGGAGGCATAGATCTTATCTTTCCGCACCACGAGAACGAGATTGCGCAATCAGAGGGCGCAGGAAAAAAATTCGCGCGTTTTTGGATACACAACGGACTTTTGACTATCAATAAAGAAAAGATGGCCAAGTCCCTGGGAAATTTTATTACAATAGAAGAGATCCTGAGTAAATATTCAGCAGACGTACTTAAGATATTATTCTTACAGACGCATTATTCTCATCCAGTGGATTTTTCCTGGGAGAGGATGGAAGAGGCGAAGAGGGCGATGGAGAGGTTCAGTATCGTGTTGGGCAGCTCCGATAGCAACAAGCGACAAGCAACAAGGGACAAGGGGGTTGAAGAATTTCGCAAGAGGTTTGAGGAGGCTATGGATGATGATTTTAATACTCCAAGTGCACTTGCGGCGCTGTTCGATTTAGTTACGTATGTTAATAAATTAGGGACAAGGGACAAGGGACAAGGGACAAGGGAGTTGTTGGATTTGGGTAGGGTGTTCGGGTTGTTTGAGAAAAGAAAAGTCCAGAAACTTAAGGTAGAGGTAAAAAAACTCATAGAGGAAAGAAATAAAGCCAGGAAGGAAAAGGATTTCAAGGCAGCGGATAAAATAAGAGAAAAATTAGATAAAATGGGCATTATACTCGAGGATCAAAAAGACGGCACCACCTGGCGAACGACCTAACTTTACTTGGCAAGGCTGGACCTCGGCTTTTTTAAAAAAGCCGAGGTCCAGCCTTGCCAAGTAAAGTTAGGTTAAGGGGATCATGAATAAGCGGGGATTGTTCATCACATTCGAAGGGCCGGAAGGGAGTGGTAAGAGTACACATTCTAAGCTCTTGTGTGATTTTTTGAGGGAAAAAGGTCATAAGGTTTTATATACCAGGGAGCCGGGCGGCACGCTTATCAGTGAAAAGATACGCAAGGTATTGCTGGACCCCAAGAATAAAGGCATGGATGTAGCATGTGAGATGCTTTTATATATTGCCGCGAGGGCGCAGATCATAAAGGAAAAGATCTTACCCGCGTTAAAGAGAGGCGAGATCGTAGTCTGTGATAGATTTACAGATGCTACGCTTGTTTATCAGGGATATGCAGGAGGAATTGATTTAAAGACCATAAAGGACATAAATACGATTGCTACAAAGGGTATATCTCCTGAAGTTACTTTTTTATTGGACATAGAGGCGAAAAAGGGACTTTTACGTTCAGGAAAAAATAAAGACAGGATGGAGAGAAAATCACTCCTCTTTCATAAAAAGGTCAGGCAGGGATATCTGATGATCGCCCGCAAGGAACCGCGCAGGGTAAGGATACTTTCAGCGATAGGGGAGATTTCAGAAACGCAGGAGAAAATTAGAAAAATAGTTTTAAAGTTAATAGGTTAGTTGTGAGGGTGAGGATGAGTTATGGGTTGTGGGTCGAGTTGTGAGGTGTAGGTAGTGAGTAAAAACACACAACCCATCCTCACAACCCGACACATAACTCACAACACACCCACACAACACACAACAAAATAATAGATATGTCATTCGAAAATATAATCGGGCAAGACATAGCGGTTAATTCGCTTAAGGGCATAATCGCGCAGGATACAGCAAGGGGGAGCTATCTATTTTTCGGACCTGACGGCATTGGTAAGCGCACTGCGGCCATTGAGTTCGCAAAGGCCATAAATCACGATGATATAGCGTCCAGAAAAATAGATTCTGGGAATCACCCGGATGTATTTATCGTATATCCAGAAGGAAAGTCCAGTTCTATAAAGATAGAGAAGATAAGAGAGATAATCTATCAGGCGAGCCTGAAGCCGTATGAGGCAAAGAAAAGGATCTTTATCATAAGCGATGCAGAGGCCATGACCCTGGAGGCGCAGAATGCGCTTTTAAAGCTTCTGGAGGAGCCGCCGCAGAATCATATATTGATATTGACCAGCTCTAATGCCGCAGCGCTACTCCCTACGGTTTTATCGAGATGCAAGGTCGTGAAGTTTTATTCTCTTAGCCAGAGTAGAATTCAGGAATTTCTTGAGGCGCGGAACATGGAAGAAAAAGAGGCTGTGCTATTTTCGCATATGGCAATGGGTAGCCTTGGCAGGGCAATGGAGCTCAAGGAAGGGGATATTATTGCGCGACGCGACCAGGTCGTGAATGATTTTTTCTTGAGAAAGAGCGCGCTTTTAAAAGAAAATGTTTTATCAGGGGATTTGCTAAAGAATATCGGCCAGTCTCTATATATGCTTTTGTGCTGGTACAGGGATCTATTGGTGTCAAAATTTACACAGGCACCTGACGAATTATTAAATGCGGATCGTTCACGCGAGATCTTTTCGTACGCGTCCAGGTTTTCAAGAGAGAAATTACAGAAAGATGTCTTGGCCATAATGAAGACAATAGGCCATGTGAGAGCGAATGTAAATCCAAAAATAGCGCTTTTCAATTTAGCAGTGGAACTGAAACGAGGTTAACGTGAAGGAAGTGATTCAAGTCAGATTAAGAGAGGCAGGTATTACCTTATATTATGAACCCAATGATATGAAGCCGAAGGTGGGGGACTATGTGATCGTCGGAGTTGAAAGGGGTCAGGATTATGCTCAGGTGATAAGCGTGCCAGAGAGCATTTCAGAGGACAAGCTTAAAAAACCATTGAAGAAAATTGTGCGCATAGCTACAAAGGATGATATGGAGCGCATAAATGAAAACAAGAAGCGGATCAAGTACGCGTCCCAGACATGCACCAGAAAGATCCAGGAACGCAAGCTTGATATGAAGCTGATCAATGTGGAATATTCCTTTGACAGGACAAAGCTTATTTTTTATTTTACCTCTGAAGGCAGGGTGGATTTCAGGGAGCTTGTAAAGGACCTGGCCCATATATTTAAGGTAAGGATAGAGTTGAGGCAGGTAGGCGTCAGGGATGAGGCAAGGATGCTGGGCGGGTTCGGGCATTGCGGCCGGCCTCTGTGCTGCTCTAGTTTTTTAAAGGGTTTTGAGCCAGTGACGATAAGGATGGCAAAGGAACAGAATCTTCCGCTCAATCCTTCAAAGATCTCAGGCTGTTGCGGCAGGCTCATGTGTTGCCTGGGATATGAATATCAGAATTATAAGAAGTATCTAAAAGGACTCCCAAAAGAAGGCGAAAAGATAAAGACAAAGCATGGCAAGGGCAGGGTAGTAAGTGTAAACGCCTTAAGGCGCAAGGTAACTGTTGAACTGGAGGAAGGAAAGCATATAGAGTTAGATTACAATAAATGAAATCCCAAATCCAAATACTACCAAATCCCAAATAAATCCCAATTTCAAAATCCCAAAATTGGGATTTGGGATTTTGGATTTATTTGGTAGTATTGGTATTATTGGTAGTATTGGGATTTATTAAAATTATGAGAAAATTTTATATCACCACCCCCCTATATTACGTAAACGGTAATCCGCACATCGGGCATTCCTATACTAACATTGCCTGTGATGTGCTTGCCAGGTTCAGACGACTGCAAGGCGACGAAGTATTATTTGCCACAGGTACTGATGAGCATGGTCAGAAGATACAGGACTCAGCCAGTGAAAAAGGCATGGAGCCGAGGGCGTTTGTGGATAGCGTGGTGCCAAGGTTCAAGGATCTGTGGAAGCAGCTTAATATCTCATACGATGATTTTATCCGGACTACAGAGCCCAGACACGAAGAGGTGGTCAAAAAGATACTCGAGATGTTGCATAAGAATGGGGATCTCTATGAAGGCGAGTACAGCGGGTGGTATTGCACCCCGTGCGAAAGTTTTTGGACAGGGGCGCAGCTCATAGAGGAGAAGTGCCCTGACTGCAAGCGTCAGGTAGAACACATAAAAGAGAAGAATTTCTTTTTCAAGCTCTCCAAGTATCAGGGTTGGCTCGTAGATTACATTAATTCGCACGAAGATTTTATATTACCTGTTATAAGACGCAATGAGGTCTTAAGTTTTTTAAAAAACCCTTTGAATGACCTGTGTGTCTCAAGGCCAAAATCAAGGCTTTCATGGGGAGTGGCAATGCCTTTTAGCGAAGACCATGTCACATATGTGTGGTTTGACGCGCTCATAAATTATATAAGCGTATGTGGCTATGGCGATGATCCAAAGAAATTTAAAAAATTCTGGCCGGCAGACATACACATGATAGGTAAGGATATTTTAAGGATGCATGCGGTTAACTGGCCCATAATGCTTCATGCTGCAGGCATAGAGATGCCAAAGACAGTGTTCGCGCACGGCTGGTGGAAGATAAACGAGGACAAGATGTCTAAGTCCAAGGGCAATATAATAGATCCAAAGGAAATGGTAGATAGATTTGGCATTGACGCATATAGATATTTTCTTTTAAGAGAAGTGCCGTTTGGCATGGATGGCTCGTTTTCGGAAAAGGCCTTGATATCAAGGATCAACAGCGACCTTGCTAATGATCTTGGTAATCTCCTGCACAGGACGCTTTCAATGATAGAGAAATATTTTGAAGGAGCTGTGCCTAAAAGGACGCGGAATGTTGATGAGCTTAGTAAATCTCTTATTGATAAGGCAAAGGGTTTGGAATCCGAGATCAAAGTAGCCCTGGATACTATAAATTTCAGCAAGGCGCTTACAGCCATATGGGAATTGATAAACATGGCGAATAAATTCATAGAACAGAAGGCGCCATGGAAGCTTTCTAAGGAAAAAAAGACTGACCAGTTAAAAGATATGATGCGTGATCTCTATGATGTCTTGAGCATAGTTTGCAGCGCACTATACCCGTTTATGCCGACTACATCAGAGAATATGGCGATTCAACTCGGCCTTGCAAAGCCAGGTACCAAGATCAATAAAGGTAAACCACTTTTTCCCAGAATAGAGAAGTAAGGAGTCAACATGCGACAAATTTATTTAGATCATAACGCCACTACACCGCTTCGCAAGGAAGTTTTAGATGCCATGATGCCGTATCTTACTAGCGATTATGGCAATGCCTCGAGCGTGCACTCTAAAGGTCAGTCTGCGCTTAAGGCAGTGGAATCCTCAAGAGAGATAATAGGTAATGCCATAGCTACAGAGCCAGTGGATATCGTCTTTACATCAGGCGGCACAGAATCTGATAATTTTGCGATAAAGGGCGTTGCGATCGCAAATCTTGATAAAGGCAGGCATCTCATAACTACACAGATAGAGCATCACGCGGTCCTGGAGTCATGCAAATTTTTAGAAGAGCAGCTTGGGTTTGAAGTGACGTACCTGCCTGTTGACAAATATGGCGTGGTGGATTTAAACAGATTAAAGGAAGCGATAAGAAAAGATACAGTTCTTGTTTCAGTTATGTTTGCCAATAACGAGATAGGTACTATCCAGCCAATAAAGGAGATCGCAAAGATCACGAAAAAAAATGGCGTGTATTTTCACACAGACGCGGTTCAGGCCCTGGGCAAGGAATCTATAGATGTGGAAGATCTAGGCGTGGACCTCTGTTCATTTTCTGCCCATAAATTAAGTGGGCCAAAGGGTATAGGAGCGTCATACATCCGGAAGGGTGTTAAGATCGTACCTTTTCAGGCTGGCGGGTATCACGAGAGAAAGAGAAGGGCTGGGACATTGAATGTGCCTGGTATTGTTGGTTTCGCAAAGGCCATGGAGATAGCAAAGCGCGATATGAAGAAAAACAATAAACACATGAAAAGGTTGAATAAAAAATTACTGACTGGCCTCCAGAAAGAGCTCGATGAGATCTACCTGAATGGCCATCCGGATAACAGGCTCTCAAATACCCTTAATGTAAGTTTCAGGTATATTGAAGGAGAGTCATTGATATTGAATTTTGACATGAAGGGTATATTTGCCTCGACAGGTTCTGCCTGCACGTCTGGTTCGCTGGAAACTTCTCATGTCCTTACCAGTATAGGAGTCCCGCCAGATCGCTCGCAAGGTTCTATAAGGTTCTCATTCGGTTACGAAAATAAAGACGAGGACGTAGATTATTGCCTGATAGAGATCCCGCCTGTAGTAAAAAGACTCAGAGAAATGTCCCCTCTATGTTAATAGACACACACTGCCATCTGGATTTTAAGAATTTTGACGAAGATAGGAGTGAAGTCATTGCTCGTTCAAAAGAACAGGGCATAGAATTTATCATCAATGTTGGTTCCAGTATGGAAGGTACTAAAAGGTCTCTGGAGCTCGCAGAGAAGCATGAATTTATATACGCCGCAGCAGGTATCCATCCGCACGACGCTGATCATGCAGGAGATGAGGATCTGGAATCATTCAGAAGATTTTTTGAGAGCAAAAAAGTCGTCGCGGTCGGGGAGATAGGCCTTGATTATTATAAAAATATCTCATCAAAAGAGAACCAGAAGAAATTATTTATAAAATTATTGCGCGAGGCAAAAGAAAGAGAATTACCTATTATTATCCATAATCGCGACGCCCATAAAGATACATTAGCTATTTTAAGAAAAGAGATAGGGAAGTCTATAAAGGGTGTTATGCATTGTTTTTCAGGAGACGAGGCCCTGCTTAGGGAGTGTCTGGACCTTGGCATGCATGTATCTTTTACCTGTAATCTTACATTTAAGAATGCTGGTAGGCTGCGCGATATAGCAAGGCTCGTGCCCATGGAGAGACTTCTGCTTGAGACAGACGCGCCTTTTTTAGCGCCGCAGGAGTTTAGGGGAAAGCGCAATGAACCCATGTATGTGAAGTATTTGGCTGAGGAGATCGCGAATATAAAAGGTCTAGACTTTAAAGAAGTCGCGAAGATTACAACGGAGAATGCAAAGAGGTTGTTTGGATTATGCTAGAGTTCATCAGGCGTGAAAAGATATATTTCCTAATACTCTTTTTTATATTAGCTGTAAATTTGATGCAGGTAAAGACCGTAAAAAAAGAGACGCCTAGTGAAAAGTCTTTGTCTTCGATGAACTTTGAGGAACTGGGTGTTACAGAAGAAAAGGTTAAGGACTTTTTCGAGTCTGATAAGTTCAGCGCAAAATTCTTTAAGTATCTTGTATACTTTGGATTTTTTATATTTGCCCTGTCTTTGGTGCTGAATCTTGTTTTTATTTTTAGGGGAAAGCCCCGTCTCTGTAGGCCGGGTTTAAACCCGGCCTACAGAGACGGGGTGGAGATAGGGAGAAAGGGTGCGGGAGCACCATGGGAGATACTGGACATATTCAGGGCAGTCCTTATTATAATATTTGCAGGTTATGTGCTGGCGATCATCGAGGCGTATGTCGTGAAGTCCTTTCATCTTGAATTGACTATGAATCTACGCATGATAATCAATACCTTTTTTATAGATATTGTTGCAGCGATGGTGATCTTGTATTTTGTCATGGTCAAATACAAAAAGAACATACAGGAGTTGGGACTAAAGACCTCTTCTTTTTTAAGAAATATTTTATCTGGCATAACTGCCTATATTTTTATGTTGCCGGTTTTGCTGGTAATATTGATCTTCTCTATATGGATCTTGAATGCGTTGGGATATACGCCGCCGCCTCAGCCTGTATTTGAGGTGTTCATGGAAGAGAAGAAGAGCCTGGTGCTTTTATTTCTGACAGTCTTTGTATCAGTGCTTGGGCCTATAGTAGAAGAGGTCTTTTTTAGAGGGTTTATGTACAGTGCTGTAAGAAAGCATACAGGTGTATTGGCCGCGGCATTTTTAAGTGGCGCTATTTTTAGTATGCTGCATACAAACATCGTTGGATTTTTACCCATAATGGCGCTGGGCGTGCTTTTGGCATATCTCTACGAGACTACAGGTTCGCTTGTGGCGTCGATAAGTGTTCATATATTGCATAATTCCATTATCGTGGCTTTTGTATTTTTTCTAAAAGAATTAATAGGTTAGGCCCAAATTAATGAAGGCAAAGGTTTCTCTTGTAAAGTGTAAGACATATAGCGCTGAAGAGGTCGGCCCTGCAATTAAAAAGGCCTTTGGCCTTCTAGGCGGCCTGGAGCTTTTTGTAAAAAAAGGCGAAAAGGTACTTCTTAAGCCTAATATGCTTTCAAGAAAAACGCCAGAGCAGGGCGCTAACACGCACGTTGAGATCGTCAGGGCATGCGCGAGGCTGGTAAGGGATTGTGGCGCAGTGCCAATAGTAGGTGATAATCCAGGCGGCTCTTTGACCCCTAAAGAGGCATATGATGCTTCAGGATTCTTAAATATGGCAAAGGAAGAAGGTATTGAGCTTGGCCAGGGTAAGGATGTCAAGATGGTTCGCGGCATTCCGATATCTTCTTATTTTTTCGAGTGCGATAAGATAATTAATCTGCCTAAGATGAAGACGCATAGTCTGACGACCTTGACAGGTGCTATAAAAAATATGTATGGCGCTGTCTCTGGTCTTATAAAGACCGAGTACCACAAAAGATTTCCTAATCCCAGAGAGTTTGTTGGTACCTTGGTGGATGTCTACGAGATAGTTAAGCCGCATCTTGTTTTAATGGATGGGATTGTTTCAATGGATGGAGATGGGCCTAGCGCAGGCAGGCTGAGAGATACCGGGATTTTGATGGCAGGTAGTGATGGCGTGGCTATAGATAGTGTGTTTTCGCATTTGATCGGGGTCAGGCCTTCGGATATCCTGACGACCAAAGAAGCTAATAAAAGAGGTCTCGGAGAGATATCTTTAGAAAATATTGAGGTTGTAGGCGAAAGCGTTTCAGAGAATTTCATAGAAGGGTTTAAGTTGCCACATTCTAAGAAGCTATTCATGCTGCCGGATCGCACCCTTAAGATGCTGGCAAGTTTTATCAGATTTGGACCGTATATAAATAAAGATATTTGTAAAAAATGCGATATCTGTACTAAGAGTTGTCCTGTATCTGCAATTAAAGGATTCACTATAGATCATCATAGGTGTATCAGGTGCATGTGCTGTCATGAGGTGTGCCCGCATAATGCAATAGAATTAAGACGGAATTTCCTGGCCCGCGTCTTTGGCCTATAAACGGAGGAAGAAGTTATGCTGCTTGAACCTATCAAGTGGGAGAAGAATAAGATAGTTTTTATTGATCAGACAGAGTTGCCAGCGCGGCTAAAGTATGTGAGATGCGCTGATGTAGATACGCTGTGCGAGGCTGTAAAGAAGCTAAGGGTTCGCGGCGCGCCTTTAATAGGTGTATCTGTTGCATTAGGTTATGCCCTCGCAGCCATAAATTCAAAGGCAAAGACATTAGCTGGACTTAAGAAGGATCTGAAGAGCGCTTATCTGAAACTTAAAAAGACTCGGCCAACTGCAGTGAATCTTTTCTGGGCGCTAAAAAGAATGGAGAATTGCTTTTTGAATATTTCATCTTCTTCTAATCTTCACCAGATTAAAAAAGCAATTTTAAAAGAAGCGCTTTCTATAATGAACGAAGATAAACAAATGTGCCGCGCAATAGGAAAGAACGGCGCCAGATTGATAAAGAACAGAGACATTGTACTCACGCATTGCAATGCAGGCATGCTCGCAACAGCAGGCTATGGCACAGCGCTTTCTCCTCTTTATGAGGCAAAGAAACAGGGTAAGCGTTTTAAGGTGTACGTGGATGAGACACGGCCGCTCATGCAGGGGTCGCGGCTTACCATGTGGGAGCTTATGAAAAACAAGATCGATGCCATACTTATATGCGATGACATGGCAGCGTCTACCATTAAGAATAAGGGCGTCACAAAGATCATCGTCGGTGCTGACAGGATCGCGCGAAATGGAGATGCTGCGAATAAGATCGGCACATATGGACTCGCAGTGCTTGCCAAACATCACAAGATCCCTTTTTACGTGGCAGCACCAAGTTCTACCATAGATAGAAATGCAGCCACAGGCGCTGACATCCCTATAGAAGAAAGAAAACCTGAAGAACTTATCTATGTGGGATCAAAACAGACAGCGCCAAATAAATCCAAGGTCTTTAATCCAGCATTTGATGTAACGCCAAGTGAACTCATAACAGCAATAATAACTGAATCAGGTGTATATGCGAATAAGAGATTTGGGAGAATTTAAACTTATAAAAAGGATCACTAAGTCTACGAACTTAGATGATACAGCTGTTTTAAAATACAAAAAGGGTAAGTTTCTTTTGTTTACAACTGATATGCTGCTTGAGGGAAGGCATTTCCGTAAGACTGCCTCGCCATACCTGATCGGTAAGAAAAGTCTGTCAGTAAACATAAGCGATATCGCGGCAATGGGAGGGATTCCCAAGTGCGCAGTGATATCCCTGGGTATACCAGGTTCTTTAAAAGTAAAATATGTGGACGCTATATATAAAGGTATAAGGGATGTTGCGAGGAAGTTCAAAGTAGATCTAGTTGGTGGAGACACAATCGCCTCCAAAAAGATCATCATAAATATTGCGCTCCTCGGTGAGGTCGAAAAAAAGAACCTGGTTTTACGCAGCGGCGCCAAGAAAGGCGATGCGATATTGGTCACAGGCTCTATCGGAGGGTCGCTAAAAGGTAAGCATTTAAGATTTACTCCTCGTCTAAAAGAGGCGAGGTTTCTTACTAAAAATTTCAATATTCATTCAATGATAGATGTATCTGACGGTCTGTTAGCTGATCTTGGCCATATATTGGAAAGAAGCAATGTCGGCGCAGTGATCAATGATAAGGATATACCGCTTACAGGATCCATAGAAGACGGGGAAGATTTTGAGCTGGTATTTACAGTTTCTAAAAAAGACACAAAGAGATTAATAAAATCATGGCCTTTTAAGGCAAGGCTTTCAAGGATTGGCGCAATTACTGGCAAAAAGCACAAGCCACCAACAAAAGGCTACAACCATTTTAAATAAGCATGCTGACACATAGTCCAGAAGAGACAATTAAGTTGGGTGAGGATTTGGCAAAGAGGTTGTCTAAGGGGAGCGTGGTGGCGCTTTTTGGTGATCTTGGCAGCGGTAAGACTACGTTTACAAAGGGCATTGGAAAAGGCCTTGGTGTAAAAAATGCCATGCATATAAATAGCCCCACATTTGTTCTTATAAAGGAATATAAAGGTAAGTTCCCCCTGTATCACCTGGATCTCTACAGGCTCGAAAATTTACAGAATATAGAAGACATAGCGGTCGAGGAGTATATATATGGTGATGGCGTAACTATTATAGAATGGGCAGGAAAGATGAAAAGACTTCTTCCAAAAAAACACATTGCTGTAAAATTTACCATTAAAGGCGAGAGCGAAAGAGAGATAAAGATTGAAGATCTTGGCGATTGATACAAGTTCGAAATTTTTAAGCATTGCGCTGGGAAATGGCAAGGATATAATAAAGGAAGAGAATTATCTTCTTGATAGGAGGCATTCGAGTTTATTAGTGCCTAAGATCAAGGAGATGTTAGAGGGCTCAGGTCTTTCAATAAAAAAGATAGACGCGTTTGTCGTAGGATTAGGCCCTGGCTCATTTACAGGTTTACGCATAGGTGTAAGCGCAGTAAAGGGACTTGGCCTTGCCTTGAAAAAACCCTGTATCGGCGTCGCGAGCATTGACGCGATTGCAATGAATGCAGATTCTGGCATGATCGTTCCTATCATAGACGCGAAGAGGGAGAATGTCTATAGCGCTATCTATGAGAAAAAGAATGGCCGTGTTGTCAGGAAAACAGATTATTTATTGATAAAGATGAACGAGCTTTTAAAAAAAGTAAAGAAGGATGCTATTTTTTTAGGTGATGGCATTAGTATTTATAAAGATAAGATAGGACGAGGAATCTTTTTGGAAGAAAAATATTGGTATCCAAAGGCAGGCAATCTAATAAAACTGGCACTACCAAAAATAAAACGAACCAAGAAGTGCAATTTAGCTAAACTCGAACCCATTTATCTATACCCTAAAGACTGCCAGGTGAAAAAATGAAATTTTACAGGCCGACATATGCAGAGATAGATCTGGGCGCGATGCGCCATAATCTGCGTGCGATAAAGAAGATCGTGGGTAAGGACATGGAGATACTTGGCATTGTAAAGGCAGATGCATATGGCCATGGCATGCTCGAGGTCTCAAGGACGCTCATTAAGCAAGGAGTGAAATACTTAGGTGTTGCCTCTCTGGATGAAGCTGCGTTGCTGCGCGCAGCAGGCATAAAGGCAAAGATCATCGTGCTCGGTTCAATCTTGCCACAAGAGGCTGAAGGTGTATTGAAATTTAATGTAATACAGACGGTTTCAGATCTAGATATTGCAAAGACGCTCTCAAGACTTGCCCAGAGAAGAAAGAAAAAGATAAGGATCCACATAAAGATTGACACAGGCATGGGTAGGCTTGGTTTTTGGCATGAAGAGGCAATAGGTTTTGTTAAAAAGATAGCATTACTAAAAAACATTATTATAGACGGTATCTTTACGCATTTTCCCAGCGCGGAGAGTGACGCGCCTTTTACACAGAAACAGATAAAGGATTTTAATTTTCTTATGCGGTCTCTTTGGCGATGCGGTATTGAAATACCTATAAAGCATACCTCGAACAGCATGGCGCTTGTAGATTTTAAAGAGTCTCGCATGAATATGGTGAGGCCTGGTCTTATTATGTATGGCCTGCATCCTAGAGCCGATTTATTTAAGAGACTGGGCCTGAAGCCGGTCTTAAAGTTCAAGACAAAGATCGTGCATCTTAAATCAGTAGCGCGAGGAAGAAGTGTAAGTTATGGAAGGGCGTATATTGCAGGCGAAGACACAAAGATCGCTACGATCCCAGTGGGATACGGAGATGGTTATTCGCGACATTTATCAAACAGGGCAGATGTTTTAATAAAAGGTAAACGCGCGCCAGTAGTGGGCAGGGTTTGCATGGATATGACCATGGTCTATGTAGGGCACATAAGAGGTGCGAAGGTCGGAGACGAGGTGGTGTTGATCGGTGCTCAGGGTAAAGATATTATAAGGGCTGAGGAACTCGCGAATCTCATATATACTATTCCGTACGAAATTGTGTGCAACATTGGCCGCCGAGTGCCAAGGGTATATAAAACATGAAAAATCCCAAATCCCAAAACATGTTTGGGATTTTGAAATTGGGATTTATTTGGTAGTATTGGTATTATTGGAATTTGGGATTTATCGCGCAATATTAAGGAGGAAAGCCATTATGTCAGAAACTATTTTTTTAACAAGAGAAGGTCACGCGAAGTTAGTAAAGCAGCTCAAGGTCCTTAAAGGCGCCAAGCGCAGGGAGATAGCAAATGCGCTTGCAAAGGCACGGGCCATGGGAGACCTGAGCGAGAACGCAGAATATGACGCAGCCAAGCAGGATCAGGCAATAAACGAAAAAAGGATATCTGAGCTCGAGCAAAAGCTCATAAATGCCAGGCTCATTGAAGAGGAGAACATCCCAAAAGATAAGGCCTATATAGGCGCTACTATTAAATTAGTAGATATTGAATCAAAAGAGGAAATTTCCTACACGCTTGTGTCAGAGGACGAAGCAGACTTTGCCCAGGGCAAGATCTCTACTTCCTCGCCTGTAGGCAAGGCACTGTTAGGCAAAAAAAAGGACGAGATCGTGCACATAAGAATCCCAGCCGGCACGCTAAAGTACAAGGTCACATCTATCACTAGATAACCTGGGCAACTTCGTAAGTTACCCATTGGGTAACTTACGAAGTTGCCCAGGGTGTTTCTTTTCTATTGTAAGCACCTAATTTATGTAGTATAATATAGACAAACTAAGATTGAGTCAAAAAGGCTCTAATTTTTTGCCTTCGTTATGATAAAGTTTAAAAAACTACCCTTTTTAAAAATTATTTCTCTATGTGTGAGCATTTGTTTTTTTGTACACACTATAGTATATGCTGCACCTAATTTAAGACCTAATTCTATCTTAGATAGAGTGGATAAAATAGATGATGAAAAAAGACTCAACATAACATTGTCTATTATTAGTTCAAACAGTAAGATCGAAAAAGAGATTAGGTTAATTCTTGAATCTTTAAGGCCAGTAGATTTTCAAATAAAAAACGAGCTTACTCTAGAAGAATTCGAGCAGCATATAAAAAGTGAACTAAAAAAACGCAATATAAAGTATAAAGATTCAAAAACTCAACCATGGAATACGTTTTTTTATCTTTCCAGAGATATAATAGTAAGTATTGTATCTTTAAATCTTAAACGACTAGCTATAAATTTACCAGAATTGATTTTTATGACCTTTATACCCAGTGCTTATGGACATCAAAAATTTACTTTTAGTCGCGATTCAAAATTGTCAAGTGTTCAGATAGTGACTACGGGACGATTTAATTTTACGACTCCTATATTGCATTATTCTGTTATTTTAGGAGCACTTGCGCCAAAGTTTTTAAATATGAATTTTGATAGGCCCTTTCTTCTATTTTTAGTATTATCAGCACTATTTTCTATGGTTATGTTTTCTTTTATGGGGGCATATTTTGAAAGGCAAAATTATAAATTTAGGAAGGGTATTAAGATGCATGAATTAATACATGGACAGACGTATTTGTCAGAAGATGTTCTAAAAGAAAAAGGAAAAATAAAAAAATACATCGGCATAGGTTTGTCAGATTATTTTGAAAAGAATAAAGAATCTCTAAAGAAAACCATTAGCAGAAATGACTTTTTTAAATTAGAAGAGGAAATTTTAGCTGCGATTAAACATGAGTTAAAAAAGAATGAATCAGATATTGATTTACAAAAGCGTACAAATCCTAGAAAAAGAAAAATTTTTAGAAGAGCCGTTTTTAATATAAAGAATATTTTAGGAACTACTGCTAAAATTACTCAAAATATATAGACCTTTTATAATAGCCTCTCTAAAAAATCCAAAATTTTTTGAAAGAAAACCATCCTCCAGGCTGTTTGGGAGCGTCCGCCGCGTCCGAAGGTAGCCTTTTATGGGATAAGTGGGGCGTGGGGTGTTCTGTGAGTGGGAGGATCCACGCCGGGCGGAGGGGCCCACGAACAGAATACCCCGCGCCCCACAATATGCGATAAAGAGATTGCTTCGCTTCGCCCCGCCCTTTCTTCAGAAAGGGCGGGGCTTCGCTCGCAATGACAGTATGGTTGTAAAAAATATATTGTATTTTTCCATACTGGGTGGCATAATATATAGCTAATGATAATAGGTCCGGAAGGGCCATAACAAAAGGAGAGATAATGCGTATGCGTAAGATTGGTATCTTCGTATCTCTGGTTTTAGTGTTGGCACTTGGTTTTGCTATATCTAGTAGTGCTGCTTCGAAATATGCAGCAAAGGTAAATGGCGTAAAGGTCAAGTCTATGACGCTTGAGGCCGCGGTCGATAATTTTATTGCAAATCAAAAGATGATGGGCATGCAGACCAATGAAGGGGATAGGGATAAGCTGCGCGCACAGATACTAGAGGAATTGATCTCTGCGGAGCTCTTGTATCAGGAGAGCAAAAAGGCTGGCCTGGATAATTTAAATGATAAGGTAAAGGAACAGTTTGAAAATATTAAAAAGGGATTTGCCTCAAAGGATGAATTTAAGAAGGTTTTAAAAGAAAGAGGCGTGAGCGAAAAAGAGCTTAAGAACGACATAAAAAAGGGTCTTTACATAAAGGCATTTCTGGATAGGGACATCTATGCTGGTGTTACTGTAAGTGAGCAGGAGAAACAAGCAGAGTATGAGAAAAATAAAGATAAGCTTAGCGTCCCTGAGCAGGTAAAGGCAAGCCACATATTGATTATGGCTAAGCCGGATGCAAGTGATGAGGATAAAAATGCGGCAAAGGCAAAGATAGAGGATCTAAGAAGAAAGGCTTTATCAGGCGAGGATTTTGCAGAACTGGCAAAGGCGAATTCGCAGGATGGATCAGCTTCGAATGGTGGAGACCTGGGTTATTTTGGAAGAGGCGCAATGGTAAAACCGTTTGAGGATGCCGCGTTTAGTCTGGAAGCAGGACAGATAAGCCAGATAGTTGAGACACAGTTTGGCTATCACATTCTAAAGGTTACGGACAAGCAGGAGCCCAGGACCTTGAGATATGAAGAGGTCGCGCCTGATATCGAGAGATTTTTATTAAATCAGCGCAGAGGAGAAGTACTGCAAAAATTTGTCACTGGATTAAGGAGTAAGGCGAAGATAGAGGTTTATTAGTATAAAGGTATAAAAGTTTAAAGGTTAGGAGTTGGGTTATGAAAAGCGACACGATAAAAAAAGGAATCTCAAGAGTTGGGAATAGAGCTTTATTGTATGCAACGGGCTGTTCTAAAAAAGATATGCAAAAGCCTTTTATAGGCATTGCGTCGAGCTTTACTGATCTTGTGCCTGGACACATACACATGAGAGGCCTTGAGCGCGCGATTGAAAATGGCGTTTATGCAGGTGGAGGGAAACCGTTCGTCTTTGGCGTGCCTGCTATCTGCGACGGCATTGCAATGGGCCACTTTGGCATGCGGTATTCGCTGGCATCAAGGGAGCTCATAGCAGATTCTATTGAGACAATGGCAGGGGCGTACGCTCTTGACGGACTAGTGCTTCTTACGAATTGCGATAAGATCACGCCTGGTATGCTCATGGCATGCGCGAGGGTTAATGTGCCTACCATTATCGTGACAGCAGGCCCTATGCTTACCGGGCATTACCAGGGCAAGAGATTAGATCTTGTGCACGACGCATTTGAGGCAGTTGGCAGATACAAAAAGGGTGAGATCTCAAAGCATGACTTGAATGAACTGGAGACCAATGCGTGTCCTGGCCCAGGTTCATGCCAGGGACTTTTTACTGCCAATACAATGAGCTGTCTCACAGAGACAATGGGAATGTCGCTGCCTGGCTGCGCAACCTCTTTAGCTGTTTCAAGCAAAAAGGCAAGGATTGCATTCGAGAGCGGCGAACGCATAATTGAGTTAGTCAAAAAGAATGTGAAGCCGCGCCAGATTATTAATAGGAAATCCATCTTTAACGCGGTTATGGTGGATATGGCGTTGGGCGGATCTACAAATACGGTTTTGCATCTTGCGGCGATTGCAAAAGAGGCAGGAATCGATCTGCCGCTGGCTACTTTTGATAAGATAAGCTGCAAGACTTCAAAGATATGTGATCTCAGGCCAAGCGGGGAATATTTCTTAGAGGATCTTGAGATCGCAGGCGGCATTCCAGCTGTTTTAAATAGACTTCAGCTAAAGTTGAGCGACAATCCAACTGTTTGCGGAGCCTCGATTAAGAAAATTGCAAAAGCCGGCAAGATTTATGACGAGGATGTCATAAGGCCGCTGGATGATCCTTATAAAAAGGAAGGCGGCATTGCGATATTAAAGGGAAACATCGCGCCAGATGGTAGTGTTGTAAAACAGGGCGCTGTGGATGAAGAGGCAATGCTGTTTAAAGGCAAGGCAAAGGTCTTTGATTCTGAAGAAGCTGCAATGAGCGCTATCCTGAACAGCAAAGTGAAAAAGGGCGATGTTATTGTCATACGATACGAGGGTCCGAGCGGTGGCCCTGGCATGAGAGAGATGCTTTCTCCTACATCAACTATTGTGGGCATGGGTCTGTCCAATGACGTTGCGCTTATTACAGATGGCAGGTTTTCAGGCGGTACTCGCGGGCCGTGCATAGGACATATTGCGCCTGAGGCTTATAAAGGCGGGCCGATTGCTATATTAAGGAATGGCGACAGGATCAGGATTGACATAAAAAAGAGACGCTTGGACGTAGATCTGTCCAAGGCTGAGATAAAGCGACGCTTAAAGAGATGGCGCCAGCCCAGGCCAAAGGTCCAACATGGCTGGCTTTCCAGATACGCGAAGTTGGTAAGTTCCGCCTCCAAAGGCGCAATCCTAACCTAAAGTAGACAAAACAGACAGTGTCTGTTTTGTCTACTTTAGCTATTTTAGCAAGGGATATACTATGAAAATGACAGGCGCAAGGATATTTATTGAATCGCTTAAGAAGCAGGGTGTCGAGGTTATGTTCGGCTATCCTGGCGGGGTAGTGCTGCCTATTTTTGACGCACTCTATGACAGCGATATCAAATTTATATTAACAAGACACGAGCAGGGCGCAGCGCATGCAGCAGATGGCTATGCACGCGCTACTGGAAAAGTCGGAGTCTGTCTCGCCACCTCTGGTCCTGGCGCGACAAATCTTGTCACAGGCCTTGCAACAGCTAACATGGATTCTGTGCCAGTAGTAGCCTTTACAGGCCAGGTCAAGACCTCTCTCATAGGAAACGACGCGTTTCAGGAAGTAGATGTCAGCGGCATAACGCGACCTATCTCAAAACACAACTACCTTGTAAAGGATGTCAAGAATCTGACGACTGTCATAAAGAACGCGTTTCACATAGCATCAACTGGCAGGCCAGGCGTAGTGGTCGTGGATCTACCAGTCGACGTTCAAATACAGGAGACAGATTTTCAATATCCTGAGAAGGCAGAGATAAGAGGCTATAAGCCGACGTGCAAAGGCCATATCGGGCAGATAAAAAAGGCCTGTAAGCTGATCGCGAATAGCAAAAAACCTCTCCTATATGTTGGCGGCGGGGTGATCATCTCAGGCGCAGCAGATAATCTGGCAGAGTTTGTCAAAAAAACAAGCATACCTGTTACAATGACACTCATGGGTCTGGGCGCGTTTCCCGGCACTCACAAACTTTCTCTTGGCATGCTCGGTATGCACGGCACTGCGTACGCGAATCACGCTGTACAGGACTCTGACCTTTTAATAGCAGTGGGCGCCCGGTTCGACGACAGGGTCACTGGCAAGATCGATGAATTCGCGCCGCACGCAAAAATAATACACATCGACATAGACCCGTGCGCAATAAGTAAGAATGTAAAGGTGGACATACCTATTGTGGGTGACGCGAATAGTGTGCTGGCAGATTTCAATAAATATATAAAGGAACCAGATATCTCCAAATGGCACAAACAGATCGAGTCATGGAAGGAAAAATTTCCGCTAAGCTATAAGAATGATTCAAAGCTCAGGCCGCAATATGTCGTGGAAGAGATCTATAATATTACAAAAGGCAAGGCTATTATTGCTACTGAAGTCGGGCAGAATCAGATGTGGGCCGCGCAATTTTATAAATATGAGAGACCCAGGCAGTTTATTTCAAGTGGTGGCCTTGGCACAATGGGCTATGGCTTCCCAGCCGCAATAGGCGCGCAGATGGGCTGTCCCAAGAAGACGGTCTTTGACATCGCTGGCGACGGCAGTATCCAGATGAATATACAGGAGCTTACAACAGCAGTAGCGAATAAGCTGCCTGTTAAGATCGCTATATTGAATAATGGTTGTCTGGGTATGGTCAGACAGTGGCAGGAACTTTTTTACAAGAGAAGATATTCACATACTATATTGGAATCATGCCCTGATTTTGTGAAACTCGCGGAGGCGTATGGCGCAGCTGGCATGAGGATCACCAAAAAGTCAGAGGTCAAAAAGGCAATAAAAAAGGCATTGGACATAAAGGGCCCTGTTCTCATGGATTTTCGTGTTGAGCCAGAGGAGAATGTATTTCCAATGGTCCCAGCAGGACAACCTATTAACAAGATGATAGGAGCGCTCGCGTAATATGAAAAAAACCATTTCTGTTTTAGTTGAAAATCACTTTGGTGTTTTAACACATGTATCTGGACTTTTTAGCGCGCGTGGATTTAATATCAATAGCCTTGCTGTGGGAGAGACAGAGGACCCGTCTATCTCGAGGATGACCATTGTTGTGGACGGGGATGAAAAGACACTGGAGCAGGTCAAGAAGCAGCTCAATAGGCTCATAGATACTATAAAGATAATCGATCTTACAGAAGAGGATTTTATAGACAGGGAACTACTGCTTGTGAAGGTCAAGATGGATTCCAAGAATCGCTCTGAGATCTTGCAGATAGCAAACACATTTCAGGCAAAGATAGATGACGCAAAGAAAGACACGGCTGTTATAGAGGTAACAGGTGATGAGAATAAGATAAAGTCTTTCATAGAAATGATCAGGCCGTTCGGCATCGTTGAAGTAGTGCGCACCGGCCGTATCGCAATGGGGAGGAAATAATCAATGGCAAAGATTTATTATGACAAGGATGCTGACTTAAATGTTTTAAAGGGAAAGAAGATCGCGATCATTGGCTATGGCATTCAGGGTCGTGGTCAGGCATTGAATCTGCGTGACAGCGGGCTTGATGTGATCGTAAGCGAATTAGAAGGAACAGAAAACTACAAGACCGCGCAGGCTGATGGTTTTACGCCAGTTGCCGCGATCGAGGCAGCCAAAGAGGGCGACATCATACAGATACTTACTCAGGACCATGTGCAGGCAAAGGTCTACAAAGAGTCTATAAGACCAAATCTTAAAAAGGGAAAGGCCATGGTTTTTTCTCATGGCTTTAACATACATTTTAAGCAGATCAAGCCGCCAAAAAAGGTAGACGTATTTATGGTGGCGCCCAAAGGTCCTGGCGCGCTCGTAAGGCAGATGTATGAAGAGGGAAAAGGTGTTCCGTGTCTAGTGGCTGTATTCCAGGATGCAAGCGGTGACGCGCTTAAACAGGGTCTTGCATATGCAAAAGGCATAGGCGGCACAAGGGCAGGCGTTATCGAGACTACATTTGAGGAAGAGACAGAGACAGATCTTTTTGGCGAGCAGGTTGTGCTGTGCGGCGGTACCACTGAGCTTATCAAGGCAGGCTTTGATACATTGATAGAAGCTGGTTACCAGCCAGAGATAGCATATTTTGAATGCCTGCATGAATTGAAATTGATCACAGACCTAATTTACGCGACAGGCATTCAGGGCATGCGCAAACGAGTTTCAGATACAGCAGAATACGGGGATGTTACGCGAGGCAAGCGCATTATAACTGAGAGAACGCGCAAGGAAATGAAAAAGATCCTGAAACAGGTGCAGTCGGGCAGATTTGCCAGAGAGTGGATCAAGGAAAATGAAAACGGCAGGCCTGAATTCACTAAATTAAGAAAAGCAGACGACACCCATCCTGTTGAGGTAATTGGCAAGAAACTCCGCGGGATGATGGACTGGATTAAATAGGGACAAGTGACAAGAGACAAGGGACAAGGGTAGATGAAGAAAATCATTATTTTTGACACGACTTTAAGGGATGGCGAGCAGTCGCCTGGCGCTAGTTTGGACATAAAGGCAAAGATAGAGATCGCCAAACAGCTTGCGCGTCTTGGCGTTGACGTGATCGAGGCAGGATTTCCTGTTGCTTCAACTGGTGATTTCCAGGCAGTGAGCGAAGTCGCCTCTCTAGTCAAAGGCCCGTCCATATGCGGCCTTGCCAGAGCAAAAAAAGAGGACATAGACCGCTGCAGAGACGCGCTTAAGAACGCAGGCCGTTCGCGAATCCACGTATTTTTGGCCACTTCAAAGATCCACATGCAGTATAAATTAAAAAAGGCAGAGTCAGAGATATTGAAACAGGCAGGAGAATTCGTAAAATATGCCCGCAAATTTTCTGATGATATTGAATTTTCTCCAGAGGATGCCTCGCGCTCAGAAGTGGATTTTCTGTGCCGCGTCGTCGAGACAGTGATAAAAGCCGGCGCAAAGACAGTGAACATACCTGATACTGTCGGGTATGCAATACCAGCCGAATTCGGTAATCTCATAAAGACCATAAAAACAAAGGTCCCGAATTCAAACAAGGCGATAATAAGTGTACATTGTCATAATGATCTTGGGCTTGGTGTCAGTAATTCTCTCGTGGCGATTCAAAATGGAGCAGAGCAGATCGAATGCACGATAAACGGGCTTGGCGAACGCGCAGGCAATGCGTCACTAGAAGAAATAGTGATGACGCTTAAGACCAGGCAGGATATTTTTAAATGTACTACATCTATAAATACAGTCGAGCTTTACAATGCTAGCCGTCTTGTAAGCAAGCTCACAGGCATTGTTGTTCAGCCAAACAAGGCAATAGTTGGCCGCAATGCATTCAGTCACGAGGCAGGCATTCACCAGGACGGGATCCTGAAAAAGCGTACCACCTACGAGATCATGAAACCTGAGGACGTGGGTTTTGGTGCTACGCGGCTTGTATTGGGAAAACATTCTGGAAAGCATGCGTTCAGTGAGAGATTGAAAAAAATAGGAGTTGAATTAGAAAAAGAGGATCTGGTAAAGGCGTTCCAGCGTTTTAAGGATCTTGCAGATAAGAAAAAAGAGGTGTTTGACGAGGATCTCCTGGCAATAGTAGAGGACGAGATCATCTCTATACCTGAGACCTATAAGATAACAGGATTTGAATATAAAAGCGGTAAGACCATTGAACCGCATGCTACAGTAGAGATCGTAAAATCCGGCGTTACAAAGAAACAATCTTCTTCAGGAGACGGGCCTGTGGACGCGTGCTACAAGGCCATTGAAAAGATAACAGGCGTAAAACTAGAATTGCTGGATTATTCCTTAAAGGCTGCGACAGGCGGCAAGGACGCGCTGGGAGAAGTTTCTGTAAGAGCAAGATCATCAAAAGGCATCGAGGTATCTGGCCGGGGCGCATCTACTGACATAGTAGAGGCAAGCGCCAAGGCCTACGTAAACGCGGTAAACAAAGTACTCTTTACCAAGACACGCAAAGCCACAGCTGAACTGTGAAATCGCGGAACCTACGCAGAAGCTCAACTTTACACTTGAGCAAGGCTAAAGAAGTAGCCCAGGTTTAAACCTGGGCTACTTCTTATACGAGATGGACACATACGGCATAATAGGTTATCCAGTAAAACATAGTTTATCTCCAGCAATGCACAATGCTGCGTTCAAAAAACTCGGCATCGACGCAGAATACCGCAAATTCGAAGTAAAACCCACCGAGCTGGAAGGTTTCTTGCTTGGAAATATTTCAGTTAAAGATACAGATGGAAATCCTATACATGCTGGACAAGTAAAGGGGTTTAACATAACTATTCCGCATAAGGTAAAAGCGAAAGAAATATTAGAGAAGAAATTTCCTAACGCTTCATCTGATTCTGATATTGCTTTATCAGGAGCAGTTAATACAGTTAAAAGAGTTGGAGATAAACTTGAATACAGAAATACAGATGTTTCAGGTTTTGGCGAATCTCTTGATAAAGATTTAAAATTTGGAGCATCAGAGCGTAAAGGAAGTAGCGTATTCATATTAGGATGCGGAGGAGTTGCTAGAGCAATTATAGCGGATTTAGAGAATTCTCATGTTCGTAAGATATATGTTTATGATATAGATAAGAATGCCGTAGATTCGGCAGAGAATCATTTTTCAGGTCTTTCAGGTAAGCTTGAATTTGTTCGTCAGCAAAAGGAAATAAATAACAAGATAAAAGATTGTAAATTATTAGTCAATGCTACACCTATAGGCATGGAACAAGACGATGAGTCTCCTATAGACAAGAAATTGCTTCATAAAGATTTATATGTTTATGACGTTGTTTACAATAGACAGACTCAGCTTGTAAAGGACGCATTTGCATCAGGGGCTAAGGCTGTAACAGGAGAAGGCATGCTTGCTTGGCAAGGAGTATTAGCTTTTTTCTGCTGGATAGATAGATGTAAGCCTGTTGATGATGTTATAGGGGTAATGAGGCAGGCATTGGATAATGCCTTAGAAAGGTAAGCTTTGCACTCCCCAGACCAGTAGGGCGAGAGGCATCGTTGGGCCGAGCGGGCACGGTGCCTAACCTGACACTTTAAGTATGACTTAAAGTGTCAGGTTAGGCGAGCGAGGAACAACAATGAGAAAAAATTTCCTCGCTGGGGAAATTTTTGCGCCCTCTCGACCTACTGGTCTGGGGAGTGCAGACATTTGATATGATACATTTAGTCGTTTTTATCTTTGGTTCAATGATCGGGAGTTTTTTGAATGTGTGCATATACAGGATACCTAGGGAGGAGTCTATTGTTTCTCCTGGTTCAAGGTGTACCTCCTGCGAAAAGCCAATACTGTGGTATGATAATATCCCTTTATTAAGCTATGTTATTTTAATTGGCAAGTGCAGGCATTGCAAAAAAAGAATATCCTTTCGCTATTTCGCAGTTGAACTCATAAGCGCACTCGCGTTCTTAACACTGTTTTATTATTTTGGATTAACCGCGAAGTTCTGGATCTATAGCCTGGTGACATTCGCTCTTATCGTAACGACATTTGTCGACCTGGAATTCCAGATCATACCTGACAGGATCAGTCTTGGCGGCCTGGTCTTAGGAATCATTTTAAGTATCTTAATACCGCAGCTTCATAATAGTCTTACATGGGAAACAGGATTTATGAAATCTCTATTGGGTATGTTTGCGGGCGGCGGACTCATATATCTTACAGGTTATGTCGGCCAGATCATATTCAAGAAAGAGAGCATGGGCGGAGGAGATGTAAAACTTATGGCTATGCTGGGCGCTTTTCTGGGTTGGAAAATGGCAATACTCATATTTTTTCTCGCGCCATTTTTCGGCACACCCGCGGGCCTGTATTTGAAATTTAAGAAAAAACAGGATATAATTCCCTATGGGCCCTATATAGCGTTGGCCAGCTTTGTCGCAATGATCTGGGGCCGCAAAATATTGAATATGTTATTTTTTTATTAAATGAGGACATGACTTACGAAAATCAAAGATTTTCGTAAGTCATGTGTCCGAATTTAACCCCACACCCAGTTACTTCGAAGTGTTGCTTTGGTGTATCTGGGTGTGGGGTCCAATTCGTACAATCAAAGTAGTTGTTCAAGGGAGATTGGTTTACGAAAATCAGAGATTTTCGTAAACCAAGTACTCATTGGAGGTGCAAGATGCTAAGATTTTTAACTGCTGGTGAATCACATGGTGAAGCGCTTGTTGGTATTTTAGAAGGCATGCCTAGTGGGCTAAAGGTAGACAAGGTCTTTATAGATAACGAACTCAAACGTCGTCAACAGGGCCATGGACGTGGTAACAGGATGAAGATAGAGAATGACCACGCAAAGATCCTGTCCGGATTAAAAACTAGCCTCACTATTGGCAGCCCCATAGCCATTCTCATAGAAAATAAGGATTGTTCAATAGATAAACTGCCTGATGTAAAAAATGTGCGGCCTGGCCATGCAGACCTTGTAGGGATTTTAAAATATGGTTTCAAAGACGCCCGTCCTGTGCTTGAACGCTCATCTGCCAGAGAAACAGCCATGCGTGTTGCAATAGGTGCAATCTGTAAACTGCTTTTGCAGGGATTCAAGATACGCCTGTCAAGCCACGTCACAATGATAGGCGGCGCTGAGTCAAAAGATAAGATGAAAGAAAGAATAGATAGCGCAACTGCTAAAAAGGATACGCTCGGCGGGCAATTCGAGGTTGTAATAAAAGACGTGCCAGTAGGCCTGGGCAGCTACGCGCATAGTGACAGGCGGTTAGATGCAAGGCTCGCCGCAGCCATCATGTCCATCCCAGCTATCAAGGCAGTTGAAATCGGCAGCGGCATTGAATCCGCGAAAAAACTCGGCTCAAACGTGCACGACGAGATATTTTACTCCAAGGCAAAAGGCATTTACAGAAAGACAAACAATGCCGGAGGCATTGAAGGCGGCGTATCAAATGGCGAAGACATAATCGTGCGCGGCTACATGAAGCCCATAAGCACCTTGATGAAAGGGCTAAACACAATAGATATCTCTACAAAAGAAGCAGTAAAGGCAGCCACAGAGCGTTCTGATGTATGCGCTGTTCCCGCGGCAGGAGTAATAGGTGAATCAGTTGCTGCATTCGTAATAGCTAATGCCTTGCTTGAAAAATTCGGCGGGGATAGTGTTCTAGAAATAAAAAGGAATTACGAGGGATATTTATCCAGCCTAAAATCTTAAGGTAAGGGACGTACTCACGTAGTCAGTGTCGAGTGCGTGAATCCTATCTGTGTGACGCCAGCCAATTCCAACTGAAAATAAATCAACAGGCGCGTAGAGTATTTCAGCTATTGACTCACAATATTCATCCCTTCCTTTTTCAAGATTAATCGAGTATTCTTCAAAGAGACGCAAGGAAAATACTTCTAAAAAAGGTACTTCCAGTCCGACTTTTGTAGTCGTATCAAAGGAATAACTGTCTGCATCAAAGACCAGATAATCTAACATCTCGCCAGATATGAATTGAAAGGATTGACCTACATAAAAATAGTCTGAAAAAGATTTCCCTATCTCTAATCCAGATAAGAGCTTTTCCCATTCGTCTGTTTCCATGTTCCACTGCGCTTCTCCAAAAAACGAAAGCTCTGTATCAGACGAATCCAATTTTTTATGAATGGAAAGCCGCTCCATGGCAATGTCGCCGTCATCCCTTCTTACATCCACGAGATAGTCAGTTCTACTCTCTACCTCGACGCTAAATCCAGGATTCGCAAACAGCACCAACATTAATAATACCAGAATTATCTTCATATTTTTGTAAAGCATATCATATAACATCATGACATTCAACTATTAAGTTAACTTTACATTTAAGGTCTTGCTTCAAATGTAAAGTTATGTTATAAGTTTAATATGAAGAATGTTGTGCTGGTTGGATTTATGGGGACTGGGAAGACTGTGGTGGCAAAGAGGCTTGCGGAGAAGCTGAAGAGGGAATTTCTGGAGCTGGATGCGATCATTGAGAAGAGAGAGGGCATGTCCATTAAGGATATATTCGAGAAAAAGGGTGAGCCATACTTCAGGGAGCTTGAGAAAGAGGTCGTGAAAGCATCGAGCCAGAAACAAGACCTTGTAATATCTGCAGGCGGCGGCGCAATAATAGATGAAGAGAATTTCAATACCCTTAAGCCAAATAGCATTATAATCTGCCTCCAGGCCTCACCTGACACAATAATGCAGCGTACAAAAGGCAATGTCTGCCGCCCACTCCTAAACGTGTCAGACCCAAAGAAGAGAATAGAAGAGCTCCTAGCAAAACGAGCCCCCTATTACAAAAAAGCAAACCACTGCGTCCCCACTGACAACCTCACCATAGACCAGGTAGTCGACCAGATCTCAAAACTCCTTGCATAGCCCCTATTTATATGCTATAATTACATAAGAATCAATAGACTGCTAACAAGCCTTAATAAAGGGCTATTTTTTGTCTGGATTATGATTATGTTTAAAAAAGGGTATAATGTGAAGATAATATTTATAGCAATAGGCCTAACTTTATTGCTTAATGGCATATGTTTTGCCCTGCGTATACCAATCGATCCAGAAAATATAGAGAAACGTTTTAAGGGATTTAAGAATTTAAAAGCAGAAGCTGCATTCGAAACATAGGATTTTCTGGAAGGCGTGAACTAGGAATTGCAAGGGCGATTGATCAGACAGAGATGGGGCTAGATGACGATGTTTTAATTGTAGGTCAAGGAGGTACGATTTATTTACCAATGGCTTGTGCTGTTAGAGCGAAAAGAGTAGACATAGTCCAGCCTGATAGATCCGAGAATGTTAAGCAGCGTAAACATTTGAAAGATAAATTTGATCATATGAGAATTTTTGAGGCTGGAACATTGCAAGCTTATTTAGTCAATAAGATTGATATCGATAGCTATAGAGGCTTAATTGAAAATGTAAGAGTTCCCAAAGGACATTATCGTTATGTGTTTATACCTGCTGTTTTGGATTATCTTAATCGTTTTGCACGTAGTAAAAAGGAAAAACTTGTCAAAGCTATTTTATCTACTCTTAAAGACGATGCAGTCGTACTCATATCTACACTAAGCGGAAATACGAAAATTACAGTGAAGCAGGAAGCTGATTTTTTTCAAGAATATGCAAAGAGTCATGGTTATGAGATTACAGGAAGAAGAGCGCTGAGGCCTGTTCATACTTTAGGCGGAAGCCCTACTATCGAGCTTAAGATAAGTCGAGAGACAAGGCATGATGCAGTCAAAAAAATTGCAGAAGAAGTTTTGGGAGATATCGAGAGAATGTGGCATAGGATGGTAAAAGATCAGGAGTTAATTTTTGAAATAGTTAGCGATAGGGATTTATTTGAGTCCATTCCAACAGATTTAAGGAAAGATATTCCTTATGCAGCGTTGCATCAAGTAGGCCTAAATATTACTTTAATTTATGGAGATCTCCAGTATCTGATGGAAAAAGGGCAACCATATGTGATTGAGAAGATGTATAAGAGCTTGTTGCTAATCGAACCAGATTTAAAGACGATGATAAAACTTAATCGAGATGAGATGATAGAGGTCTTAAACCGAGGTTTAAGACTTAAACTAGGAACGCTCAGTAATAAAAAAGATGATATTGGTCCTATTGATGAATTAGCGCGTCAAACTATTCAGGCTGTTTTGGATGGAATAGAGGTAGAAGAAGATAAGCTATTAGGGATTCGAGATGTTCTTCCAGAAACCATCAAAATTATTACTGAGCTCAGAAGAATGATTACTGAAGAAAAATTAATCATTAAAATAGAAGAAGATGAGTTTGTGATTCTGAAGGAGCTGTATACTAATGTGTATAAGGCTGATGATTCAAAAAGACAAAAGAAAGTAGTGCTTAAGTTTCAAGGAGATAGAAATAGCTCAGTATACGAAAAAGCCTTCTTCGAGCTAGTTCCTCCTCATGATAATATAGTTAAAGGATATGCTTTAGAAGATGAATCAGGAAAGATCTTGATTGTACAAGATTTTATTGAAGGCAAGACATTAGAAGACTATAGTGATTTAGAAGGGGTGGATCATAAACGTTATTATAAGGAGTTATTCCCGATATTATTAGAGAAATTTGTAGAAGCAGTTAACGCGGAAAAACACGTATTAAAGAATGACCAAAGGATGTTTTATCATGAATTTGATTTAGATCATATCATTATCGATGAAACTAGGGCAGGAAAACCTATCCTGATAGACTTTAATGAGCCCGCTCCTAGGCAAATTGAGAAAAAAGTTATTTCAAATATTGGAAACTCATTATGTAAGTTAGTTATGGCGCAGTTATACAGCGATGACGAAGATGATCTTTCTGAATATGGTATAGATGATGACGATCTTAATAAGGATGATTATGCTGTTAACGCAAAAAAAATCTGTCCATATGTTTCTGATGAACTAAACCAGATACTAATGAGATTTGCAGCGAGTAGTACTAATCCTTATGAAGATATAGATGAATTAATCAATGATCTTGAAGTTGTGCTAGACTATCTCAAATCACAATTTTCTCCATCCGAGAGTATCGAGTCTTTGTTGAATAACGGTAATCTCGAGACCTTGAGAAAGCAGTTATAAAGCCCTGGATATAAAGCCCTGGAGACGTCTACCAAGTTGTTCGGGAAGCTGTCTTCAAATCAATCGGGAAACTGTCTGTAGTGTGGGTGGTTATTTTTAAGACTATGACATTGTTTAAGAAAAAGTATAATTCAGGGATTAAGGGAGCATTGTCGACTTTTGTAGTGCTGTTTTTGCTTGCAGGATCTTTGCGCGCGGATGATTTTCTTAGAGTGAGAATAGATGACTCTACGCATACCCGTATACGTGAAATGTGTGGGATGTACTATAGTTTGGAGTCAACTGTAACAACACAAGTTGCTTTAATGGAGATAGGGAAAATTGAACAGATAGGAAGGCAGACAATCCCGTTCTATGAAAGTAAATACCAGAAGCCACTATTTGTTACTACGATGGTCGCAAGAGATTTTATAAATGACGGTAGGGCTGTTGGCGGCTATAAAAATCGAGATAAAAGTATCAAAGGGCTTTCGTTTGTTTTGGTGGCCACTGATCTTGCTGTATCTGAGGTAATAGGTTTTGAGCTCAACCCTAAAATCAGAGTTGGGCCAAAAGGCGAATTACATGCCAAGGTGAAATTGGGGCATGATTTGCATATTGAACCTAATGAGAATATTTTAAATGCATTGGCCGAATATAAGAAAATAATCAGAGATGAATTCAAATCCACTTCTAAAATAGAATTATTTTTCAAGACAAAAAATATGAAAAAGACTGAAAAATTTAATATCTATCAAGCGCTCGCAAAGGTAATAAAGAAAGGCGATGAAATAGAAATATTTCTAAAACCTTCAACTGATATCCCAGATTATGTAACACTATTTGTTATGAAAAACCTTATCAAAGTCTTTGAGTCAGAAGATTATGCTTTAGGTACTAGTGGCAAAGGCATCAAAGACAGCGCTTCTGAGTTAAAGCAGATGATCTGGTATTTTAAAAAATTTAATTTTAAATCCCAGCATGAACTTTTATCAATTTTATCAATTCGAGAATTTGCAAAGGGGCTACTTGAAAAAGATTTACCAGAACTCAAGAAGGCATATGTAGAATATTTCGAACATTATTCTAATAATACTAAGGATGTAAAAACTAAGGAGGAGGATTTTAGGATTAAATATAGGATTGCTCGTGAGAAAATTCTAAGCTTTTTCGGAAATCATAAATTTAATATAGATAATGATGCTGAGTGTTACTTGAATGAGAGCCTTAAATTTCCACTTCATGTCATAGGTTTATATTTAGCAAATTTGCCGCGTAAGTGGGGATTTAAAAAAAATAGATTAACAAAATCAATAAAAGAAAAGTTTGAAGATATAAAGGAAGGAATCAAGGAGTTTGAAATAAATCTTTCTATTCTATCTACCATAGAAAATATCCCAGTCGGACTAGATAATTATAAAGACTTTCTTGCGCATTGTAGATCTGCGCAAGTAAACATGTAACAAGCCCTCCTAAAAAAATCTAAAAAAAATTGAACCCCATTCCAAATTCTGAGTGATGCGCGATTTATTTTTTGGAACTACTTGCGTGCAATTCTAATGGATTACTTGGTGATCTTTAAGAATTTGGAACGGGGCACGCCCCATTCCAAATTCTGAGTGATGCGCGATTTATTTTTTGGAACTACTTGCGTGCAATTCTAATGGATTACTTGGTGATCTTTAAGAATTTGGAACGGGGCACGCCCCACAGCCCTAAAAAAAATTGAAAGAAAATAAGGCACTTGATGTGTCTTATATGTATGAGGGCACGGATTATGTGTATTGGTCAAAGTATACTTTTTCTTACTTTTACTTTACAAAGCATACCTTTCATGGTATACTCATATTGGAGGTGGTAAACTATGAAGGGTGTATTTTCAATAAAAATCGAGAAGTCTCTGATTCACATGATCAAAGATTTTTGTCATTCTCACGGACTTAAACAAGGTTTTTTCGTAGAAAAGGCCCTGCGGGAGCAGCTTCAGCGCGAGGAGATGATAGAGGACATGATCGATTTTAAAAAGCTGCGTCTTGATGAGAAGTCCGCAATAGATTTCGATGACTATCTCAAGAAGCGAAAGGCATGAAATATAAATTAAAGATTATCCCTAAGGCTCAAAAAGACCTTGATGATATGATAGGTAAAGATTTTGATTTTATCAAAAGAAGGATCCTATTCTTATCAGATAATCCCAGACCTTTTGGATCTAAGAAACTCACAAATGAACAAGGCTATAGAGTCAGAGTGGGAAATTTCAGAATATTATATCGTATCAATGACTCCTTAAAAGAGGTTATCATCTACAGAGTAAAGCATAGAAAAGACGTTTATCGTTAGTCATCTTTCAAGCCCCCCTAAAAAAATCTAAAATATTTGAAAGAAAGTGGGGTAGTTAATGTGTCTTATATATAAGGAGAGGAACCCCTATTGACATTACGTACGTAATATGGTACGCTTTAAGTAGAGGGGGGGGGTGATTGATATGACGACGCTTACTGCTAGTGAAGCTAGGGCTAATCTGTATAAACTGCTGGATAAATCAGCTGAGTCGCATGAGCCTATTCAGATATCAGGTAAAAGGCATAATGCTATCCTTATATCAGAAGAGGATTGGCGAGCGATTCAGGAGACCCTGTATCTTCTCTCGATACCGGGCATGAGGGAGTCTGTTCGCAAGGGACTGAAGACTCCTATTAAGAAGTGCAGCAAAAAATTAAAATGGTAGAGTGGAAACTTGTTTATATAAAACAGGCTCAGAAAGATGCCAAGAAACTTTCTAAGGCAGGCCTGCGGCCAAAGGCCGAGGCTGTACTCGAGATCCTAAAACATAATCCATTCCAGACCCATCCTCCTTTTGAAAAATTAGTAGGTGATTTAAAAGGCGCTTATTCCCGCAGGATAAACATTCACCATCGCATTATTTATCAGGTGATAAAGCGATACAAAGTAGTGAAGGTCATTCGCATGTGGACTCATTATGAATGATGCAGAAAGATTCCTTATCCTTAACATGATCGAGGACTTGGGGAGTATTAGGACGCAGGCGCTCTTAGAGTGTTTTGGGTCGGCAGGGAAGATCTTTAAGGCTGGGCAAAAGGATCTTGAGGGAGTAGGGGGAATTGGCTCTAAGATCGCGCCTAAGATATGGCATGGTATAAGAGAAATAGATGTGTCTAATGAGTTGGAGCTAATCAAAAAGAACAATATAAAGATTATAACCCTATTAGACAAGGACTATCCTAAGAACCTTAAGAATATCTATGACCCGCCAGTGGTTCTATATGTGATGGGCGAGATCATTTCTGAGGATGATCTGGCAGTGGCGATAGTTGGGTCGCGGCGCGCATCTTTTTACGGCATGAAGACTGCTGAGAGGCTTGGATTTGAGTTAGCCGCGAGAGGCGTTACAGTTGTCTCAGGCCTGGCAAGAGGTATTGATTCAAGTTCACATAAAGGCGCTTTAAAGGCAAAAGGCCGCACACTCGCGATCCTGGGCTCAGGCCTTATAAATATATATCCTGAAGAGCATAGGATTCTCGCGGAAGAGATCTCAGAGAATGGCGCTGTGATCTCTGAATACCCAATGCTTACAATTCCTGACAAGGGCAATTTCCCAAAGAGGAACAGGATCATAAATGGCTTTTCCAAGGGAGTAGTCGTAGTAGAGGCAGCCGAGCGCAGCGGCGCGCTCATTACAGCTGATTGCGCGCTGCAGGAAGGCAGGGAGGTCTTTGCTGTCCCTGGCAAAGTAGACTCAAATACCTCAAAAGGTACTAATAAACTGATCAAACAAGGCGCAAAACTCGCTGAAACCGTAGAGGATATACTCGAGGAATTGAACCTATCCGACCGCGTAGGTCGAATAGGTATATATAATAATAAAGAATATTTATCTCCTAGATTGGACAAATGCGAGAGTTTGGTGTATAATCTTTTAACCAGCGAACCTCAGCATATAGATGAGCTATCTTGCGCGCTCAAGCTGAGAGTGAGCGAGATATCGAGTATTTTATTGAATCTCGAGATAAAGAAGTTCGCAAGACAGCTACCAGGAAAGAATTTTGTAAAGGAGAATTAAATGCCTAAATCACTTGTAATAGTTGAATCACCTGCCAAGGCAAATACTATAAATAAGATACTGGGCAAGGACTATGTAGTGCGTTCTTCAATGGGCCACATCGTAGATCTGCCAAGCTCTAAGATGGGCATAGACGTGGAGGATGATTTCAAGGCCCAGTATGTCACGATACCCAGGAAGAAAAAGCAGGCCGCTGCCTTAAAAAAGGAAGCAAAGGGCATGGAAAAGATATTTCTCGCAACTGATCCTGATAGAGAGGGCGAGGCCATAAGCTGGCATCTTTGTAATCTCTTTGGGAAGAAGAAAAATATATACAGGATAGCGTTTCACGAGATCACAAAGGACGCGATTAAAGAAGCGTTCAAGCATCCTGGGAAGATCGACATTGATAAGGTTAACGCGCAGCAGGCAAGAAGGATGTTAGACAGACTTGTTGGGTATAGCATCAGTCCGCTTCTCTGGAGAAAGGTCGGAAGAGGGCTTTCAGCAGGAAGGGTGCAGTCAGTGGCTGTAAGGATGATCGTTGAAAGAGAGAATGAGATAAGGGCTTTTGTGTCGCAGGAATATTGGGACGTGGAGGCAGAGCTGGAAAAATCAAAGGTGCCAGATTCGAAATTCACTGCAAAGCTCGATAAGGTAGATGGAAAAAAGATAAAACTTTCAAAACAGCCTGAAGCAGAAAAGATAGTCGCTGATTTAAAGAAAGAGGATTTTGTTGTCTCAGATGTGCAGAAAAAGCAGAAGAAAAAATACGCGCAGCCGCCTTTTACCACATCAAAGCTCCAGCAGGACGCGTTTTACAAATTACGTTTTCCCGCGTCAAAGACCATGAGTATCGCGCAGCAGCTGTATGAAGGCCTGAATATAGGCGAGGAAGCCAATGAGGGCCTTATCACATATATGCGAACTGATGCTGTGAGGCTATCAAAGGATTCCACAGAGGCTGCAAAGAGTTATATAACTAAAAAATACGGCAAGGACTATATACCTGCCACGCCTAATAAATTTAAATCAAAGAAGGGCGCGCAAGAGGCGCACGAGGCCATAAGGCCGACATTGCCATTACGCGAACCAGAGAGCGTAAAGAGTTACTTGAGCCAGGATCAGTACAAGCTTTATACGCTTATATGGAATCGTTTTGTATCCAGCCAGATGTCTCCCGCGGTATTTTCAGTGATGAGCGTGGAGATAAAAGCAGGCCGATGTATCTTTAAAGCACAGGGATCGCAGAAGATCTTTTCTGGTTTTAGCGTTGTCTATGAAGTGGCAGAGGAAAAAGAAAACAATAATAAGGGAGAAAAGATCCTACCAGCTTTAGAGGCCAATGAAAAACTCGTTCTTATAAAACTAGACCCCAGCCAGCATTTTACAAAACCTCCAGCGAGATTTTCAGACGCGTCCCTGGTAAAGGCTCTGGAAGATCACGGCATAGGAAGACCAAGCACTTACGCGCCTATTCTTTATACAGTGGTTGCCAGGAATTATGTAAAACGGAAAGAGGGGTATTTTCATCCATCTGAATTAGGTATGGTAGTGACTGATCTTTTAATGAAGAATTTTGCGGATATCCTGGATTATAAATTTACAGCAAAGATGGAAGAAGAGCTGGATGAGATCGAGGAAGGCAAGAAGCAGAAATTAGAGATCATGAAGGCTTTTTACGGGCCTTTTGAGAAAGATCTTGCGTATGCGAAGGTAAACATGAGAAAGGTCAAGGGTGAATCTGTTCCCACTTCTGAGATCTGTGAAAAATGCGGAAAGCCAATGGTAATAAAATGGGGCAGGCTTGGCAGGTTCCTCAGCTGTTCTGATTTTCCAAACTGTAGATTCGCAAGGCCGATCCCGACAAGCGTGACTTGCCCGGAATCAGGCTGCGGCGGCAGGCTTATTGAAAGGCGTTCTAAGCGTGGCCGGCATTTCTATGGCTGCTCAAACTATCCAAAGTGCAGATTTATGACGCGCAGGCTGCCCTCACCCTAATCCTTTCCCACTGTAGCCCAGGTTTAAACCTGGGCTACAGTGGGAAAGGGAATAAAGTTTATATGCTAGAGCGGTATATCCAGAAGTTCATGACCTATCTAAGGATCGAGAAGAATGCCTCGCAGCATACCATTACGAACTATCAGATAGACCTCAAGGAGTTTGACGGATCGATCAAGGAAAAAGCGCTGGAGAAGATCTCACATGTGGATGTAAGGCTTTTTCTGGCGCGCATGAAGGAGAAGAGTTTTTCAAAAAGGTCTGTTGCCAGGAAGATGGCGTGCTTGAGGAGTTTTTTTAGATTCCTATGCAGGGAGGGATATATCAAGGCAAATCCTGCCACAGGTCTTCAGACGCCAAAGCTGGAAAAAAGGCTCCCGATTTTTTTAGATATAGACCAGGTGGTAATGCTTATTGAGTCGCCTGATACCTCTGATGTGTATGGAGTAAGGGACAGGGCGATACTCGAGACACTTTACTCTAGCGGAATACGCGTGAGCGAACTCGTAAGCCTTAATAGAGACAGGGTGGATTTTATAAGTGGTGTTCTAAAAGTATATGGCAAGGGTAAGAAAGAGCGACTCGCGCCAGTGGGTGACAGGGCATTGAGGGCAATGCGGAATTATCTGGAGAAGCTTGGCAGTTCGAGCATAAAGGATAAAAAAGCGGTCTTTGTCAATAAGAGCGGACGCCGCATGAGCGACAGGGCAGTGAGGCGCGTGATAGATAAATATATACGAAAAACAAGTCTTAGCGAAAAGATATCACCGCATTCTCTGAGACATTCTTTCGCGACGCATCTTTTGGACAGGGGCGCGGATCTGAGGTCTGTACAGGAGCTTTTAGGGCACGCGAATCTGTCTACGACGCAGATCTATACGCACGTTACAACAGAGCGTTTAAAGTCGATCTATGACAAGGTGCACCCGCGCGCGTAAATTGTGTAAGGTGTAATGTGTAATGAAAAAGGCAGTGATACTACTTTCAGGTGGAATGGATTCAGCAGTTACGCTTTTTCTTGCGAGAAAAAGAGGATACAAGGTCTACTGTCTTATTTTTGATTATGGACAGAGGCATAAAAAAGAGATAGGCTTTGCTAAAAGATTAGCAAAGTCAGATTATTTTGTATTAAAAATTAAGCTACCCTGGAAGAATAGCGCGCTATTAGACAGGAAAATCAAAGTCCCTGAGAATAGAAAGTCTTCGGGCGTGCCTGTTACATATGTCGCTGCCAGGAATACGGTCTTTATTAGTTTTGCGCTCTCATTCGCAGAGGCAATAGGCGCAAAGGCCATTTTTATTGGCGCAAATGCAAGGGATTTTTCAGGTTACCCTGACTGTAGACCCCTGTATTTTAAGAAATTCAATGAGCTGGTAAAGAAGGCGACAAGGTCCAGGGGAATAAAAATAGAAACACCGCTTCTTTACAAGACAAAGAAGGAGATAGTCTCTATTGGGAAAAAACTCGGCGTACCTTTTGAACTTACATGGTCATGCTACAAGGGCGATAGAAAACCGTGCCTCAGGTGCGATGCCTGCAGGCTAAGAGCAAAGGGGTTTAAATTATGAGTAAAGCCAGGATCATAGAGATGTTTACTTCTATCCAGGGCGAAGGGCTTTATGTGGGAGAGAGACAGCTCTTTATCAGGTTCCATGGATGCAATATCTCCTGCAGGTTCTGTGATGAGAAAAAAAGGAAGAAAGACGAATTTTCAGAATACGAGGCCTCTGAACTCATAAAGGAGATCGTGATATCCGGCAAGAGAAATATCTCTCTTACAGGTGGCGAGCCGCTGTTACACGCGGATTTCTTAAGAGAAGTGCTCCCAGCTTTGAAAAAGGAGAACCGAAGGATATACCTTGAGACAAATGGTATATTGACAGCCGAGCTTTTAAAGATATTGAAGTATGTGGATATAATAAGCATGGATTTCAAGCTTCCTTCCTCAACCGGCCTAAGGCCATACTGGGATGAACATTCTATTTTCCTAAAAGAAGCGGCTAAGAAAGAGGTGTTTGTGAAATCGGTGATTATTTCTCAGACACTTTTATCAGATATCAATACAGCCGCGTCTATAGTCGAGAAAGTAGATAAGAATATAACCTTTATACTTCAGCCAGCAAGCAGCAATGGTGGCTTGGAAAAGATAGATCTATTACCGATTTTCTTTGAAAGCGCGAGGGAGAGACTGTCTAATGTCAGAATAATACCGCAGATGCATAAATTTTTAGGAGTAAAGTGATGCGCACTGTAAATAGTGATCTCATAGTTAAGGCAGTCAAGGGGCTTTGCATAAAGGCAAACCTCGAGCTGCGGCCAGATGTACTTTCTGCGCTTAGGCGCGCAAGAAAAAAAGAAACCAGCGCCAAGGCGAAGCGTATGCTGGATATAATTATATATAATGCCGCGATTGCTAAACGCAAACGCCTTCCTATATGTCAGGATACAGGCATGGTGGTCGTGTATCTGGAGATAGGCCAGGATGTGAGGATAAAAGGTGATGTTAATAAGGCTGTGGCAGACGGCGTAAGAGGTGCATATAAAGACGGTTATTTCAGGAAGTCTATTGTAAGGGATCCATTGATGCGTACCAATACCAATACAAACCTGCCGCCAGTAATTCATGTAAAGCTCGTTTCTGGGAACAAGATAAGGATAGCCCTTGTAGTAAAGGGGTTTGGTTGTGAGAATGCCTCAAGGACCAGGATGTTCAGGCCCACTGATCCCGGTTCTTCTATTGTGAATTTTGTAGCTAGCATCATTAAAGAGCTGGGTTCAAAGGCATGCCCTCCTATGTATATAGGTATTGGTATAGGAGGTACGCTTGATAAAACAGTGTCTCTTTCCAAAGAGGCAATACTGCGGCCAATAGGCAAGCATAATAGAAAAGCGCACATTGCGAAACTAGAAAAAGAAATACTAAAGAGAGTCAATAAGAGGGGAATAGTGTTGGGTGTGAGTATCTTGACATACCCGACGCACATTGCAGGGCTGCCAGTTGCGGTAAATATTAGCTGTCATGCTACAAGGGATGCGAAGAAAGTAATTTAAGTTAGCTTTCAGCTGTCAACCTTCAGCTATCAGCTAAGATAATAAATTATGAAAAAGATAAAGCTACCTTTAACAAAAGCTGTTATAAAAAAACTGAAGCCTGGGGAGTGGGTCTTGTTGAATGGACCTCTTCTGACTGCTCGTGACGCGGCGCATAAAAGAATGGTTGAGGCAAAGAGATCGCCTGTTTCAATTAAAGACGAGACCATCTATTATACTGGGCCTACGCCTGCGAGAAAAGGCCAGGTTATTGGTTCTTGCGGCCCGACTACAAGCGCGAGGATGGATGTATTTACACCTGCATTGTTAAAGCAAGGCCTTCTTGGCATAATTGGAAAAGGCGAGAGGTCAAAAGATGTAGGCCGGGCAATAAAAAAATCTGGCGCAGTATATTTTATTACAATTGGCGGTGCTGGCGCGTATTTATCTGAAAAAGTGTGTTCGAGCAAAGTCGTAGCATATAAAGATCTCGGTACAGAAGCGATCCGTAGGTTAATAGTAAAAGATTTCCCGGCAATAGTAGCTATTAAATAATGGAGGATGTATGAGGAAGATAAAGATAAAGAAGAACACCATGAGATTTGCAGAAGGTTCATGCACTATAGAGGTCGGCAATACAAAGATTATCTGCACTGCGTCTGTGGAAAACAAGGTACCACCTTTTTTAAGAGGCAAAGGTACTGGCTGGGTAACAGCAGAGTATGGCATGCTTCCGCGCTCGTGTGGCACTAGGATACGAAGGGAGTCGTCAGCTGGTAAGCCCAGTGGCCGCACACAGGAGATACAGCGTCTTATTGGGAGGAGCTTGCGCTCAGTAGTCGATCTTAAAAAACTGGGCGAGAGGACTGTGTGGATTGATTGTGACGTGATACAGGGCGATGGCGGTACGCGTACCGCGAGCATTACTGGAAGCTTTATCGCGCTTATAGAGGCGCTAGTTTTTTTAAAAAAGGAAAATATTATAAGTGAAATCCCTGTGAATGATTATATCGCTGCAGTGAGCGTGGGAGTTGTCGACGGGAAATTATGCCTGGACTTGGACTATGAAAAGGATTCAAAGGCAGAAGTCGACATGAATGTGGTTATGACAGGCGCTGGTAAGCTCGTTGAAGTGCAGGGTACAGCAGAGAAGAACCCGTTTTCCAAAAAAGAGCTGGATAAGATGATCTTGCTTGCGGAAAAAGGGATCAAAGAACTTATTGGTATTCAGCGAAATGTTTTAAAGATAGATCTGTGATGGAGATCGTTGTAGCCACGAGGAATCAGGATAAGCTCGAGGAAATAAAGGCGCTTCTAAAAGGCCTGCGCATAAAGGTCGTATCTCTGAATAACTTTAAGGGTGTTCCAGAAGTAATAGAGGATGGCAAGATTCTGGAGGCCAATGCAAAGAAAAAGGCAGTACAGGTCTCACGTTATTTGAAAAAATTGGCAGTAGCAGATGATTCTGGGTTAGAGGTCCTGGCCCTTAGGAACAAGCCAGGTGTGTACTCTGCGCGTTTCTCAGGTAAAGGCGCTACGTATAGCAGCAATAATCAAAAGGTCTTGAGGTTGCTTAGAGATGTGCCTGCTGCGAAGAGAAAGGCATGTTTTAGATGCGTGGTAGCTGTTGCTGATAGAGGAAAGATAGTTGGCACAGTAGAAGGTAAGTGCAAAGGCAAGATAGGGTTTGAGCCAAGGGGTAAGGCCGGATTCGGATATGACCCTGTTTTTATACCCGAGGATCACAAAAAGACCTTTGCGGAAATAGGCATACGCAGGAAAAACAAGATAAGCCATAGAAGCAAGGCCCTGGTAAAGGCAAAGAAGGTTATAAAAAGATACGTTTTGACCCGTTCGACTTAGCTCAGGGTCAACCCTGAGCAAGCGAGCTCGCAAGCTTAATTAGTGCGAGCGCGTCGAAGGGTTGACTTTTTGAGGTAGTACTGATAAAATTATACGGCATGCCCAAGTAGTAAGGGGCGTGCCCCGTTCCATTTTTTCAATGAAATTGAAAAAATGGAACGGGGCATGGCTCAGTTTGGCTAGAGCACCTGCTTTGGGAGCAGGGGGTCGCTGGTTCGAGTCCAGCTGCCCCGACCACTGTCCCTGTAGCTCAGATGGATAGAGCATTTGCCTTCTAAGCAAAGGGTCGCCTGTTCGAATCAGGCCAGGGACGCCACCCTACGCTCACATGTGGCGATACTTCGCAGCAAGCTTCGGGTGGTAAACCACTTGACTTTAAAGCATGCTTGTCCTCCGAAGCATACTACAGAGATTGGCTATATTTGAGCGTAGGAGGACTTCGGGTGGCAAAGCCATCCATAACATGCTACTGTGAATAGCTATATGTGAGTGACGGGTGATAAACCATACCATCTTTAAGTGGCATGAGAAAAGTAGTATATATAATTTTATTTCTTCTAGTCATTGCTTCGCTGGTGGTTGGTTATCACTATGCAACAGAACATCTGAAATTGTTTGTTGCTAGATTTCTGGAAGAGAATTTTGAGGAGAAGATTTCTGTTGCTTCAGTAGGACTTGGATTGCCGCTTTGTCTTGAGCTGCGTGATGTGAAAGTAAATGATTCGATCGACATAAGGAATGTCAGGCTTTATCTAAATCCCAAGTCCTTTTTGACGAAAAAAGATTTTATGGTTTCAAAAGTCAAGGTAATAGACCCTGTTGTGAGGATAAAGAAGAAGGGGAAGAAGGGTTTTCAAGTCCTTAATTTTTTGAAAAAAGAAGAAGGCTTGGGTTCTTTAAAAGGATCAAGTTCAAATATTCATTGCTCCAAGGTATACATAAAGAATGGCACCTTGATATACGAGCACAAAGAAGGACAGAGCTTTCAACTAGTAAAGATCAGGGGGCGTGTTAATAGTCCAACTCTTTGTTCTCCAGGGAAAAGCATGTTCGAGTTTGACGCAAGCGGATTTTTTAAAAACAAAGATTCAGACTCCCTGGCGCCTTTGAGCCTGACTGGCATTGCCGGGTCAGATGATACAATAAACGCAAGGCTCCAGGTAAACGACATAAAACTGGCGAGTCGCCTGATAAAAGACCTGAGCGTCGATCTTAAAAGTGACATTGAGATCTCAAAAAAGACTTTAGTGGCCAGATGTTTAGTTGAAGGGAAGAATATGCCAGCTACAGGGAGTTTTATTTTACTTGTTAATTTTAAAAATAATCTAATTAAGATAAAGAATCTACAGGGCAATTTTTTAAAGTACATCCTTAATTAATACGACGCGGTGGCTATAGTGTAATGGCAGCACTAGAGATTGTGGTTCTCTTAGAGCGGGTTCAAATCCCGTTAGCCACCCCAGTTTTCTTGTAACATATTGATAATAAATGCGTTACTGGGATACCCCTGACGAGACGATTATAAGATTTTAAACAGGGGATAAGGAGTGAAAGCATGGATTTAAACTCTATTAAAGAATCTATTGTTACAAAAGTATACCATCTCACTTCAGATACAAAAGTCCCTCTGCATAAACACGAAAAGAATGATGAAATTTTTTATTGTATAAAAGGCTCTGGTTTTGGAGTTTTAGAAGATGGAGAAGTAGAGTTAAGTATAGGAAAAGTATTTATTGTTTCTGCTGGAACAATGCATTCGCTTAGAAGCGAAGAAAATCTTTATGTAAGTTCTTTTCTTGTTCCTGTAGTGGATGATAGCTTAGAATAATTTAAACTACATGCAATATTCTATTTGATCGATGGAGTTGGATAATAAACTAGTTCTAAACTCGCATAAGAAGAGACCCCATGGTTTGACGCGGCCGCCTTTGGCGGCCTTGCTCACCATGGTCCTGAGCAAGCGAACTCGCAAGCTTAACTATTGCGAGCGCGTCGAAGGGCCATCCGCCTCCTTCGTGCATGGGGCGAATCAAAAGGATCAAAGAGCAATTCTTAAAATCCCCTTGACATTTTACAGGATATGTTGTATACTTTTATACAGAGAGTTGTATAAATATATACAAGTAATTGTATGAAAGACTACAGAATAGATAATAAGCTGTTGCTGGATACTATTAGTGCGTGGAATAGGTTTCTTAAGAGAAAGGTGCGCCTTATTTCCTGTGGTGGTACAGCCTTGACTCTTTTAGGAATAAAAGCATCTACTAAGGATATTGATTTAATAGTTCCTGATTTAAAAGAATACGAGTATCTTATATCAATTTTAGAACAGCTGGGATACAAGTCTGTAACCGGCTCAGGGTGGACGAGGGGCGATGGTCTTGTCTTTGACTTCTTTAGAGGAAAATTTGTCCATACTACTGAATTATTGGAGTCACCATTGAAAGAGAAAAATCATACTTTGATCAAAGAATTCAGCTATATCTACTTAGGAGTTCTTAATTATTACGATCTTATAATTAGTAAATTGTTTAGAGGTAATGGTGTAGACATCGAAGATTGCAGTTCTTTAATAAAGGCAAAACAAAAAGATATAGACTTGAAATTATTAGAGCAGAGATTCAAAGAAACAGCCTCTTATGATATTTCAGAAGATAGGGTAAATAAAAATCTAAAGCATTTTTTGAGCACTGTTAAACAAAAAGGATTAAGCAATGGTCGATAAGAGTCTTTTGAGAAGATTAAATAAGTTAGGGTTCCCTTTATTTGAGACGGAAGAGGTGCAGGACGCAAATGCTACCTTAGCAGAAGTAGTGCAAAGTAAAGACCTTCGTCTATGGGAAGGATTTTCTTTATTATTGGCGAATAGCGCGGAAAAAGGACTTTTCGATTATGATGTGGTTAAGCATAGTCTTAAGAAGTTACCTGATAAAGTTGATTTGACAGCGCTATTAATAATGTCACTTGCCCTTTATAGGACTTTAAATATAAAGTTTTCATGGGCAGATAAATTATATAAGAATTTAAACGCCAAAAGTAAGAAAGAATTCAGCGCTCTTTTAAATAAGTTAAAAAAGGACGAAGACTTTAAACTTGGTGGGCGAGTGATGTCCAGTCAGAGATTGAAAACTATATTTGCTAACTATTATAATCAAAGAGACTCGAGTCTTAGCGAATTGCTTTCAGCAAGAGAAGAATTAGGCCTTGAATACGCATTGTCACAGGTTTTTTCCCCTAAACAAAAAGAGCTTTTTTTGAAAAAGCTAAAAGGCGAAAAAATGACTAAGACAGAAAAAGAATATTACTCTAGGGCCGTAAAAAAGAAAGTCTTGGCATTGGCGAATACAGAATTACATCGTCTATCGCGCAAGATAGCTTGATTTAAATCTTGCTATTCTAACTTTCTGGATGTAGAATAATCCATCAAATTTGCTTAGGAGGCACATTGAGTAGAGATACAATGAGTAGAGATACAATGCTTTTATATGGCAGGAATTCGGTGTATGAGCGGTTGAAGGCTAATCCGAGGAGCATAAGGACTGTGTTTCTGCAGGATGGTATTGAGCTTTGGCATATTGAGAAATTGGTACGCAAGAATCATATAGAGATGGCGCGTGTGAGTCCGAGGCAACTGTCCAAGATGAAACACCCTAAGGACCTGCAGGGTGTGGTTGCCAAGGTGGAGAAGTTCAGCTATGCTGACTTTGATGATCTGTTGAATAAAAAGACCACGCTTATTTTTCTGGATAGGCTTAATGATCCTCAGAATCTAGGTGTTATCATTCGAACAGCAGCGTGTTTTGGAGGATTTGCGATCGTTATACCTAAGTTTAATGCGTGCGAGGTTACAGAAGCGGTTTTACATGTTGCATCAGGCGGTGAGAATTTCATAGCAGTTAGTATGATCTCGAATATCTCAAGCTCCATACTAAAGGCAAAGAAAAAGGGATACTGGGTCATGGGAGGCGTTGTTGGTGACGATGCGCAGGACATTAACAGTATTTCTATTCCTTTTCCTTTAGGACTCATATTAGGATCAGAAGGTGGAGGGATCCGTCATGGCATTGACAAGCAGCTGGATGTAAAGGCGCGTATACCCATGAAGGGCGCTAATCTTTCCTTTAATGTGGCGATCTCCTGCGCCATCTTTTGCCACGAGATAGCCAAGCAGAGAAAATCATGAATATTCAGGATGCCTGGGGAAAGGCGTTAAAAAAGACAAAGATAATACGTCCTCGCGCGCAGGAGCTACAGACCTTTTCTGACACGAATATCTCGTATACATTTTTGGCAGAGGCATTAGTGAATAAGGGCGATACTATTGTAAGACAGGGCGAGGTTATGGTGGAAAAACCTGCGATCATACTACCTTCTAATCTGCCGCAGTTCGAGGGTTTTGATTTTGAGAAGGAATTAGAGATCGGTCACGAGATGGTCATGAATTTTCTTCTTGTAAGAGGTGTGAATTTTCCTTCCATGAAGTACAATAATAAAACAGCGTCGCTTAATATTTACGACGGCCACATAGAAAAGGCGATTTCGTATCACTCTGATATGTTGCAGCGCAAGGAAGACGTACATTCCGGGCTGGTTGTCGGACCTGAGGACTGCTGGCAGTTTTCAGTGCTGATCTTTATTTGCACCCAGATCGCCAAGTCAGCCAATAGCGACATAAGAAGATTGTTAGAGCGTTTCAATAAAGAAGACAGACCCCATTCCAAATTCTAGTCGATAGTCAATTTGCTGTTTGTAACTAACTGCGGGCAATTCTCGTAGATTATTTGATGATTTTTAAGAATTTGGAACGGGGCAAGCCTCGCTAATCCCCACCACCTAATGCAAAAGAAAAATATCAAGAATTTTACAATTGAAGAATTAAAGGAAGAACTGGGCAAGCTCTCAGAGGCATCTTACAGGGCGAATCAGCTTTTTGAGTGGATATATAAGAAAGGCGCGCGCAGTTTTGATGAGATGGGTAATCTGCCGAAATCTTTCAGGGATAAACTTGGTAGAGTTTTTTGCCTGGGAGGTGTTAAGCTAAAGGAGAGGCTTAAATCCAGGGATGGCACTGAGAAGTTTTTGTTTGAATTAGAGGACGGTGGTCTTATAGAGAGCGTACTTATACCAAGCAGCTCAAGAAAAACGATCTGCCTTTCCACGCAGGTCGGATGTAAATTTGGGTGTGCGTTTTGCGCAAGCGGCCTCAAAGGATTCAAGAGAGACCTTTTTCCGTCAGAGATCCTTGACCAGATTATTCTTGTGGGCGGTGAGATAACAAATTTTGTGTTTATGGGCATGGGCGAGCCGCTGGATAATTTTGAGAATCTGAAAAGAGTGATCGAGATAATGAATTCTCCATTAGGTCTGGGTATCGGCGCCAGGAGAATAACTGTTTCAACGTGCGGGATAATACCCGGGATCAGGAGATTTAAGGAAATAGATCTTCAAGTAAATCTCTCGATATCTCTTCACGCTGCCAATAATAAACTTCGAAGTAGTCTGATGTCTATCAATAAAAAGTATCCTTTGGAAGAGTTGATAGCAGCATGTAATGATTTTTCAGGAAGGATGATCACGCTCGAATATATATTAATCAAGGATAAGAATGATTCACTAAGGGACGCAAATGAACTTTCTCACATAGCTAAAAAAATAAAGGCCAAGATAAATCTCATTCCTTATAGTCCTGTGTCTGGGAAGAGATTCAAGGTGCCCACTGGGAAAGATATTGAGCTATTTCAGAAGAGACTGGTCAAAAACAGCGTGAATGTAACTCTTCGCGAGTCAAAAGGTAAAGACATCTTTGCTGCCTGCGGCCAGCTGGCAATGAAAAATAGTTGAAAGAATCTGACCCTCTTTTTGTGTCTATTATAATAGTAGCCCAGGTTTAAACCTGGGTTACTATTAAAAAAAGGGGGTTTTATTATGGCTATAGATAGCTGGCCTAAAGATGAAAGGCCAAGGGAGAGGCTTTTTAAGCACGGAGAGCACACGCTGAATAGTTCAGAGCTTCTGGCGATATTGTTTGGACAAGGGTCAGAAGGCAAGAGCGCAGTGGAATTAGGGAGCGAACTCATAACGCATTTTAAGACATTTCGCAATATGAGTCATACTGATATTGTTCAGTTGCAGGGTTTCAAAGGCATGGGCAGGGCAAAGATCGCCAGGCTTAGAGCAACATTTGAGATAGCCAGGAGATTTATGAGCGAGGAAAAACAGCCTGGATACAGGGTCAGATCGCCAAGAGAGGTAGCTGATTTTTTAATGCCAAGGTTAAGGGACCTAAAAAAGGAGATATTTAAAATATTGCTTCTAGATGGCAAAAATAATATAATAGATATACTTGAGGTAGAGGAAGGTTCGGTTGATCGGGCAGCGCCTCAGATCAGGGAGGTAATGGTAAAGGCGCTCCAGAATTTTGCCACAAGCATTATTGCGGTACATAATCATCCATCTGGAGACCCTGAGCCGAGTGAAGAGGATGTCTTGTTTACTGAGAATCTTAAGGCAGCAGGTGAAGTGCTTCAGCTGAACGTGCTGGATCATATTATAATAGGAGACAATAGGTTTTATAGTTTCACTGACGAAAAGCGCCTATAGCTCAATCGGATAGAGTGGCTGGCTTCGAACCAGTAGGTTGGAGGTTCAAATCCTCCTAGGCGCGCCACCCTACGTTCACATGGGGTTAATCTTCGTAGCATACTACGGATGGCAAGCCACCTTTAGTCTTCGAAGCATGCTACAGAGATTAGCAACGCATGAGCGTAGGAGACCTTTGCTCAAATATAGCGATTCTTCGTAGCATGCTACGGGTGGCAAGCCATTTGTGTGTTGACTACATATCTGTTCTATGATATATTACTGAAACTTGGGTAGTCGCCCCCATAGCTCAGCTGGTAGAGCAGATCACTCTTAATGATAAGGTCACAGGTTCGAGCCCTGTTGGGGGTACCATCCTACGCTCACATAGAGCGATTCTTCGTAGCATGCTACGGGTGGCAAGCCACCTAATTTTAAAAAGGGCTTGCCCGCCGAAGCAAACTTCGAAGATTAGCAGCACATGAGCGTAGGCGGGCGGATGGTGAAACTGGCAGACACGCTAGCCTTAGGAGCTAGTGGAGCAATCCATGGAGGTTCGACTCCTCTTCCGCCCACCAAATCCGCCGAAGGCGGATTTGATCCTGAGCGAGCGTAATGAGGCAACGAATAGGAGCCTCATAGCGAAGTGAAGGACCTTTGACAAAGTGAATGAGTAGAATTTGTCCCTCAGTGCCTACAATGCTCCTGCTCGTCGCATTGTTTAACGGCACTTCGGGATGAAATTTACTTCGTAAATTTCGCGGGAGTAGCTCAGTGGTAGAGCTTTTCGTTGCCAACGAAAAGGTCGCGGGTTCGAGCCCCGTCTCCCGCTCCAATTTCGCCGAAGGCGAAATTGATCCTGAGGATGTGACGAATAGGAACATCCGAAGGATCTAAATATTTTTACGCAGTCTAAAACAGGAGGATACACACGTGAAGATTCTTGATTTTTTGAACGAAAAGGCAATTTCGGCAAATCTGAAGTCACAGAACAAAAAAGGAGTCATACAGGAACTCACTGATTCATTGATCAAAGCAGGGGAATTGAAACCCCGGATGAAGGACCCAGTAGTCAAGGTACTCCTCAACAGGGAGGCGCTTGGTTCAACAGGCATTGGCCAGGGTGTCGCTATCCCGCACGGCAAATGCGAATATACGAAGGAACTCGTAGGCGCTTTTGGCGTATCGAAACAGGGTATAAATTTCGATTCTCTTGATGGAGAGCCAGCGTATATATTTTTCCTTTTACTCGCCCCCATAGAATCATCCGGTCCTCACCTCAAGGCACTCGCCCGCATATCAAAGTTACTAAAAGACAAATATTTTAGAGATTCGTTAAAGAAAGCAGAAAACGAAAAGGCTCTACTTAAGATCATAAAAGAAGAAGATCAGAGAAGATCATAAAATATGCGTAGATTAAAGTGGCTATTACCTGGGATGAAGGTAAAGCGCTGGATCATTACATGCAGTATAGGTGTAGCCCTTGTTGCAATAGGGTCTATCGTATTGATCGCTGGAAAATTTCCTGGCTCGCATGGACTTGGCATATCTGTTATCGTCCTTGGATCCTTAGTGATCATATACGGGATAAAGAGGATGGTGAAATCCTTCATCAAGGTGTTTTTACCCCAGGTAAAAGAAGGCGAGCTTGTAAATATAGTATACCATCATCGCCAGCTTGAAAAAGGCCCTAAGATAGTAGTGATCGGAGGAGGGACAGGCCTGTCAGTGCTTCTTCATGGGTTAAAAGAGCTCTCCAGCAATATCACAGCGATAGTGACTGTTGCTGATGATGGCGGCTCTTCTGGAAGACTGAGGGAACAGTTCGATATACTTCCTCCAGGCGATATACGAAATTGTCTTGTAGCGCTCGCAGACGCAGAGCCGCTGATGAGGGATCTGTTCCAGTTTAGATTCGGCAATGAGTCAGAATTGGCTGGCCACAGTTTTGGCAATCTGTTTATCACCGCGCTTTCCAAGGTTACAGGTGATTTTGAAAAGGCAATAAAAGAGTCAAGTAAGGTGCTTGCCATACGGGGAAGGGTCATACCTTCTACGTTTGACAAGGTCCAGCTTGTCGCAGAGCATCAGAACGGCCAAAAGACAAAAGGTGAGACAAAGATAGTAGAGCAATCAAGTCCCATAAGAAGGGTTTTTCTGGACCCTGTGAATTGCAGGCCCAGCAAGGAATCTTTCGAGGCCATAGATGACGCAGATATAATAATCCTTGGCCCGGGCAGTTTATATACCAGCGTAATCCCAAATCTTTTAGTGACTGGCATTGCCGACAGGGCTGCCCTGTCACCAGCGCCTAAGGTCTACGTGTGCAATGTAATGACTCAGCCAGGGGAAACAGATAATTATACAGCATTCGGTCATTTAAACACTATTATTTCGCATACCAGGCCAGATATTGTAAATAGCTGCATAGTAAATACAGGGACTGTTCCTTCGGAGCTGCTTAAAAAATATGAAGAAGAGAACGCATATCCTGTACTGGCTGATTCTGACAGGATCATTGAAAAAGGATATAGTGTGATTGAAGAGGATATTATAAATACTAAGGATTATGTAAGGCATGATCCAAAGAAACTTTCAAAGATTATCATAGACCTTGCCCTAAAGGCAAAGGCAGCAGCCAATAAACAGTGATGTTGATAGAAAAAAAGGTAATAGTGAATAATTCACAGGGTCTTCACGCGCGTCCAGCCGCGCTTTTCGTACAGATAGCAAATAAGTACGAGAGCGAAGTCATTGTAAAAAAAGGAAATGACGAAGTGAACGGGAAATCCATAATGGGACTTATGACTCTGGCTGCTGAAAAAGGAAGCACCATACAGCTTAAAATAGATGGCCCTGACGCAAAAGAGGCAATGGAAGAACTTGAAAAGGTAGTATCTGGGGAGACAGCCGTATGATATTAAAAGGTATACCAGCTTCGCCTGGGGTAGCTATTGGGAAGGTATTTTTATTTGACGCGAGGCGTTTCATAGTGTCTGCGCGAAAGATAAAAGAAAGTGATATACCGACTGAGATCGTGCGTTTTGAAGAAGCGCTTATCAAGACTCGCACAGAGATAGTGGATATACAGAAAAAAATAACAAAGGAGATGGGCACGCATCATGCAGAGATCTTCAATGCTCATCTATTGGTTCTCGAGGACAGGATGCTTATCGAAGAGGTAATAGATCGCTTGAAGAAGGAACATAAATGCGTTGAACATGTGTTCAGCAATGTCCTGGATAAGTATATAAAGGTCTTTGCCAAGATGAATGATGAATATCTAAGGGAGCGGATCAGCGACATAGATGATGTTGGCAAGAGGATCCTGAAAAATCTATTGGGCGCAAAAGAAAAGTCATTAAGCGATTTAAAAGAAAAGGTTATTGTGGTGGCATATGATCTTTCGCCTTCAGACACCGCGACCATGCATAAGAAAAATGTGATGGGGTTTGTCACTGACATAGGCGGCCGCACTTCACATACAGCCATTATGGCAAAGTCCCTGGAGATACCAGCCGTGGTGGGATTAGAGAAGGCCACAGCCAAGATGAATTCCGGAGATGTGCTTATCGTTGATGGTACAGAAGGTATTGTGATAATCAATCCGGACAAAGCCGCGCTTAAAAAATACCAGACTCGGCGGTCCCAGTTTGTAAAATTTGAAAAGGGCCTTATTAATTTAAAAGACGAACCTGCCCAGACGCTTGATGGGCATCGTGTTGAGATGTCAGCGAATATCGAAATGCCTGAAGAGATAGATTCTGTTATCTCGCATGGCGCAGAAGGTATAGGCCTTTATCGCACAGAATATTTATATATGAATAGAAAGGGCTTGCCTAGCGAGGATGAACAATTTGAGGCATATAAAAAGGTCGTAACAAAACTTTCCGGTTCTTCTGTTATAATGCGTACCCTGGATCTCGGAGGTGATAAGTTTTTATCACAGCTTGATGTGCCGCATGAGATGAATCCGTTTTTGGGATGGCGTGCCATAAGATTTTGTCTCGCGCAGCCAAAGATATTTAAGGCACAGTTGAGGGCAATATTGCGGGCCAGCGCTTTTGGGAATATCAAACTTATGTTTCCGATGATCTCTGGTGTCGAAGAGCTAAGGCAGGCGATCGAGGTATTGAACGAGGCAAAACAGGAATTGCGCGCCAAAAAGATAAAGTTCGATAAAGACGTTGAGATCGGCGCGATGATAGAAATACCTTCTGCCGCGATTACATGCGATTTACTGGCAAAAGAAGTGGATTTTTTCAGCATAGGCACAAATGATCTTATACAGTATTCGCTCGCAGTAGACAGGGTGAATGAAAAGATAGCCTACCTTTACAAACCAACGCATCCCGCAGTACTCAGATTGATAAAAAATATAATCGATGCAGGGCATAAGAATAAGATATGGGTGGGGATGTGCGGAGAAATGGCAGGAGAACCTGCATTCGGGCTTTTATTGTTAGGCCTTGGATTGGATGAATTCAGTATGAGCGCCGCGGCTATTCCAGAGATGAAATATATAATAAGGAATGTTAAGTTTAAGGATGCCCAGGCCGTGGCTGAAGAGGCATTGACTTTGCCAACAGGGAAAGAGGTGGAGGAGTTTACAAACAAGAAATTAGACGAATTTATCCCAGCCCTGAAAAAGATGAGGAGAAATATTAAATGACCCAGATGAATAATTTAGACAACCGTGAATTAGTGGCTAAGCTGGATACATCAAATATGCTGAAGCTTATTTCAGGACTTCCTGAACAATGTAAAGAGGCTTACGAAATAGGAAGAGAGTCTAAGGTATCAAAACCAAAAAACCAGATTAACAATATAGTTTTTGCGGGATTGGGCGGCTCTGCTATAGGCGCGGATATTGTGAGGATTTATTTGCAAAATGAGCTTGAGCTTCCTGTAGTCGTCTCTCGCAACTACACGCTGCCTAATTTTGTAGGAAAGAATACGCTCTTATTTTGCGCGAGTTATTCCGGCAATACAGAAGAGACGCTTTCTTCTTTTGAAGATGGCCTTAAAAGAGGTGCCAATATAATTACAATGGGCTCAGGAGGCAAGCTGAAAGAGCTGTCTTCTAAAAACGGCTTTAGTCATGTTACAATTCCCTCTGGTTTTCCTCCAAGGACAGCAGTCGGTTACATGTCTATTTCTGTAATAGCTATTCTGGAAAAGCTGGGGCTTATAGGAGATAAGAAAAAGGAAATCGAGGCTGTTTTTTTCGCGCTTAATAATTTAAGGGATAAAGAGATAGGCATTGATGTTCAAACAGAGAAAAACATATCCAAAAAGCTCGCGCTAAAACTTCTTGGAAAATATTGTATAGTATACGGTACCAGTGATGTCACTGAGGCCGTGAGCGTCAGGTGGAGAGGGCAGATCGCGGAGAATTCAAAGGCCCTCTCGTCCAGTCATGTGCTGCCTGAGATGAATCATAATGAGATCGTTGGCTGGAAATTTCCAAAGCACCTTCTAAAGGATTTTAAGGTCATAATCCTACGAGATAAGAAAGATCATGCGAGGACCGGAAAGCGCATAGAAATATCCAAGGCTATTATAAAGGAATCTGGCGCAGAGATCTTTGAATTGGAAAGAGGCGATGATTCCAGTCTCCTGGCGAGGGTAATCTCTCTTATCTATATAGGAGACTTTGTAAGTTTTTATCTCGCTATATTAAATAACATTGATCCCACGCCTGTAAAGAGCGTAGATTATCTGAAGGCAGAATTAGTAAAAGGATAAAATGAAGGCATTGCTCCTCGCAGCTGGATACGCTACACGACTCTATCCACTTACACTGGACAAGCCAAAGCCACTCTTACCTGTGGCTGGCAGGCCTGTTATTGAATTTATTCTTGATATCATCGAACCCTTGAAGGAAGTGGACGAGGTATTTATTGTAACAAATGAAAAATTTCATAAGCATTTTGAAGAATGGAAACAAGGTTTCACTAGCTCTAAAAAGATAACTGTTATTAACGATGGCACCGTATCCAATGACGACAGGCTTGGCGCAACCGGAGATATAGAGTTTGTCATAAGAAAAGAGAACATAAAGGATGATTTATTGGTTCTTGCAGGAGACAATATCTTCAGGACAAGCCTTGCCGAATTCATGGATTTTGCTATTTCCAAGAGGCCATCGATTTCCATAGGGCTATACGATGTCGGGGACTTGACTCTTGCGAAGAAGTACGGTATTGTTACGCTTGATAAAAATAAAAAAGCGATCGAGTTTAAAGAAAAACCAAAGAATCCGAGATCTACGCTTGCCGCAAAGTGTCTTTATTTTTTCCCAAAGGAGAAATTGGGAGTTGTAAAGAAATATCTGGACACTGATGAAAGCAAGGATGCGCCCGGATATTTTCTTGAGTGGCTTTCGAAGAAAGATGCGATATTCGGATATGTCTTTAAGAACGAGAAGTGGTTTGATATAGGCGATCTGAAATCTTATGAAGAGGCGAATGAAACATTTAAGAAGGAGGGGTAAATGCCGGCTGGGAAATATTTTATAACTTCAGAGTCAGTGTCAGAGGGGCATCCGGATAAACTGTGTGACCAGGTATCAGACGCTATACTTGATAATGTCTTGAGACAGGATTCAAGGGGTCGTGTGGCTTGTGAGACATTTGTAACAATGGGACTTATCATAGTAGGCGGCGAGATTACGACTACCGCATACGTGGACGTTATAAATATAGCCAGGAATGTGGTAAAGAACATAGGTTATACGCATCCTAGGTATGGGCTTGATTGCCAGACCTGCGCTATTTTAAATGCGATTCATTCTCAGTCTCCTGATATCGCACAGGGAGTTGACGCGGGCGGTGCAGGTGACCAGGGCCTGATGTTTGGGTATGCCTGTGAAGAGACTCCTGAACTTATGCCTTTGCCCATAATGCTTGCCCATAAGCTCGTAAAGAGAATGGCTGATCTGAGGAAAGGTGGGATCTTGAAATATTTAGGCCCTGACAGCAAGTCGCAGGTGACAGTCGAATATAAAAATGGAGCGCCAAAGAGGATCAATTCTGTTGTGCTTGCATCACAGCATACTGAAGAGATCCTTGATAAGACAGGTAAGAATATAACGGAAAAAGCAAGAAAAGAGCTGATACAGAAGATCGCAAAGCCTATCGTTGGAAAGCTGGCTGACAGCAAAACAGAGTATTATGTCAATCAGACAGGGAAATTCCTGATCGGCGGCCCTCAGTCAGATACAGGCATGACTGGCAGAAAGATAGTCGTTGATACATACGGAGGCGTGGTATCGCACGGAGGAGGCGCTTTTTCAGGAAAGGATCCCAGCAAGGTCGATCGCTCTGCTGCTTACATGGCCAGATATGTTGCCAAGAATATTGTAGCGGCAGGTATTGCAAAGCAGTGCACCATACAGCTTGCCTATGTAATAGGTAAGGCAGAGCCGTTAGGACTTTTGGTGGACACTGCTGGCACAGGGAAGATCTCAGAAGAGAAAATAGTAGGTTTAATACGCGAGCATTTTGATTTGACTCCGAGAGGGATAATAACAGAGTTGGATCTATTAAAGCCGATTTACAATAAAACAGCTGCGTATGGCCATTTCGGAAGGGAAGGCGAGGGCTTTACGTGGGAAAGATGTGACAAGGTAAAACTTTTAAAGAAAGCAGCGCGTATCAAGTAAGGAGTGTAATAATGTCCAAGGATTATAAAATAAAAGACATCAGTCTTGCTGATTTTGGAAGAAAAGAAATAGAGATCGCAGAACATGAGATGCCAGGGCTTATGGCTGTAAGGAAAAAGTACGCAAAAAGCAGGCCTTTATCTGGTGTCAGGATAATGGGTTCGCTGCATATGACTATCCAGACAGCAGTGCTTATAGAAACACTTGTCAAGCTCGGGGCTAAGGTCAGATGGGCGAGTTGTAATATATTTTCCACGCAGGACCATGCTGCAGCAGCTATTGCAAAGACTGGCGTTCCAGTATTTGCGTGGAAGGGCGAGACGCTTGAAGATTTTTGGTGGTGCACGGAACAGGCCCTTACCTTTCCCGGAGGCAAAGGCCCGCAGCTTGTTGTAGATGATGGAGGGGACGCGACTTTAATGATACATCTTGGAGTCGCTGCTGAGAAAAATTCAAAAGCACTCGATAAAAAACCAGGCGGAGAAGACGAGGCAGAACTTATAAAGTTATTAAAGAAGGACTTGAAAAAGGATCCAAATAAATGGAGTAAAATAGCCAAGGAATGGAAAGGTGTTTCAGAAGAGACTACTACTGGAGTCAATCGCCTTTATCAGATGATGAAAAAGAAAGAGCTTCTTGTCCCCGCGATCAATGTAAATGATTCAGTCACCAAGTCAAAATTTGACAATCTGTATGGCTGTAGAGAGTCCCTCGTAGACGGCATCAAAAGGGCGACTGATGTCATGGTGGCAGGTAAAGTAGCTATTGTGTGCGGTTATGGTGATGTGGGAAAAGGTTCTGCCCATTCTTTGGTAGGGCTTGGCGCAAGGATTATCGTGACTGAGATAGACCCTATTTGCGCTTTGCAGGCAGCTATGGAGGGTTTTGAAGTAGCTACCTTGGAGGACACCTTGGGCATCGGAGATATATACGTGACAGCTACTGGAAATAAAGATGTCATCAGGATCGAACATATGAAAAAGATGAAGGACCAGGCCATTGTATGCAACATAGGGCATTTTGACAATGAGATACAGGTTGCAGCCCTTGAAAAATACCCTGGGGTTAAAAAAATAAATATTAAACCACAGGTAGATAAATATGTCTTTCCTGGCGGCAAAGAGCTCTATTTATTAGCAGAGGGGCGGCTGGTCAATCTTGGCTGCGCTACAGGGCATCCTTCATTTGTCATGTCCAATTCTTTTACAAATCAGGTCCTTGCCCAATTAGATCTATGGAAAAATAAAGACAAATACAAAAAGATAGTTTATAGGTTATCTAAGTATCTTGACGAGGAAGTGGCAAGGATGCATCTGGATAAGATCGGCGTGAGACTTACAAAACTTTCCAAAGACCAGGCTGGTTATATAGGTGTGCCTGTAGAAGGACCTTATAAGCCAGACCATTACCGGTATTAGTTTCTAATCAGCGTAATCCCAATAAAACCAAATAGGATATTAGCCAGGTGGGCCGAGAGGATGGGCGGTATGATTCCGCCTTTTCCAAGGGCGATGCATGTTGCCATAAAAGCGTAATATATAAATCCGATCACAATACCCATCGCCATTCCTATAATAGCGGCGGTCTTGCCCCTCTGTTTTATCTTTATCGCGAATGCCGCTCCTAAAAGGATGATTACCAGGCTTGTGAAAGGAAGACTGATTTTTTGATGTAGATCCACGCGTAGTCTTTTTATGATCTCAGGCGAGGTATTCGAGAAGTTATTTATATAATTCGATAGATCCCTGAAATTCATCAATTCGTAGTCCGTGCCCTTTGATATGAGTTCTTTAGGGCTTTCCATGCGGATGTCTTTATTTTCAAAAAAGAGGGGGTTACCTTTTACCATACCTTTCTCATTGAGTTGATATATAAGTATATTTGAAAATTTCCACACTCCCCCTAGCCATTTTCCTTCGCTGGCATTTATCTTTCCTGCTATGTTACCATTTTTATCCTGCTCCAGTATTGTAATGCCATTTGCGGTTTTTGATAGGCTATCATAGCTTTCTATAAATATGAGCCTGTCACCCTTGCCGTAGAGGGCGATGTTATTGATTCGTTTAGCCCGTTGCCCGTTTGCCCGTTGGCCCGTTGGCCTATTTTTTTCGATGTAGTTTTCCTTTATGATTCTTGCATTTTTCGTGCTTAGAGGTAAGATCTTTTCTGAAATCGCGAATATGGAGATCGAAATGACCAGTCCTAAGAGTATAAAAGGTACGAGTATCCTGAATATATTTATACCTGCGGCGCGCATGGCTGTTATTTCATCATATTTATTCATCGCGCTTATGACGTAGATGGTCGAGATAAGGCTGGTTATCGGGGCTGTATTTATAACGATAAACGGTATCATGGAAAAATAATATTCCTGCAGTATCAATATCGGGACAGTGTGTTTTAGTATCTCGTCAAGATGCCCGAATAAGTCTATTATTATGTATAGAAAGATAAACAAGGTCAGACAATAAAAGAAGGGATATAGGAAATTTTTTGTTATATATTTATCAAGTATTCTCATAGTTTATTATACAGTTTTCTTAAACAGCACGCCGCCTATGATCGCAAGTATTATATTTGGCATATACATATATAATGCAATAGTCTGGCCGCCTTTTAGAGAGAGGGCCATTCCACCCGCCATTAATACATAATATGTCACAATTACAGCCAGTGCTATTGCGAACTGCACTGTCTTTTCACCTCGTTTCGTAAATATGCCAAGAGAGATCCCGATTATAATAAATATTAGACTGGCAAAGGATATAGAGATCTTTCTGTGAAACTCCGCTATCAGGGCAGGCGCGTCTATATGATGACGGCCGAGTTTTTTTAACTCTTCTTTTATTTCATGGAAGTTCATCTCTTTTGGTTTTTTCTGCACGTAGTGTCCCTGGGGGACCGTCTTGTCTATGTTCATGGTGAGATAGTATGTCTTGAAATTCAATTTATAGAAGTGCATCGGATTTTTTGGATTGGGCTCGTCGCTTGTGCCGTTGGTGAGCTTTAGTTTTATCGCATTTTGATTCTCGAGGGTGATGAATTCGCCCTTCTTGGCTATTATGGTCCTTGTCGGGCGGTCTTTCTGGATCTGGTATATGCGGATTTCCTTTAATCTGTTTTCGTCTATCTCGTTTATGAATATGATATAGCCCTTGAAACTCTTTATGAATACACCTGCCTCAAGATACGCTATAGGGTTTTTTACGCCTATATTTTTTACGATCTTGCGGGATGCGAAATGCGCCTCTGGCAAGATCCTGTCGTTGAGTATAATAGAAAAAAGGCTAAGTACGATCCCAGCTATGATCAAAGGTACTGTGAGTCTTGAGATATTGATCCCCTGCGCGCGCATGGCAGTTATCTCATTGTCAGAAGAAAGTCTCCCAAAGGTAAGCAAGGTCGCGCTCAGGGCAGACATGGGTATGGTATAGCTCAGGAGGAACGGCACCATGAATAGAAAGAGTTTACCGACAAGCGCGATATCCACACCTTTATTGATGACCAGATCAGCAAGCTTTATCATATTTCCTGTAACCAATGCGAAGGTGAAAACAAGGAGGGAGAACAGGAACATGAGAAAGATGTCTTTTAACAGATACTTACATAAGATTTTCATATTGCTTTGTCTCCGCGTGCCAGCGTTATGATCTCCACCTGACGCGAGCCTGCTTCTTTAAGGATCCTTGCGCATTCATTTACAGTGCTGCCTGTTGTAAAGAGGTCATCTACGAGCAGCATATTCTTATCTTTGATGTGAGTGATTTTATTTTTCTGCAGTGAGAAACTCTTTTTTATATTTTTTATTCTCTCGTTCCTGGGGAGACTGCTCTGGGGCGGGGTATTTATAGTTTTTTTAAGGACCCCATCAGAATATTGCACATGCATGATCTTTGCTATATTTTCCGCCAGTACGCGAGAAGGATTTATTTCTCTCTTGAAGAGTCTGGAGCGATGCATGGGCACAGAGAGCACCAGATCAAGATCTTTGGCCATACCATGTTCTTTCATAAAGTCTATTGTCGATCTAGTGAATTCCTTTACAGGGGAGGTGATTTTTTTATATTTAAAATCATGCACCAGTTTTTTGATCGCTCCGTCGTAATGGAATACCGAGAGGGCCTTGTCAAAATACAAGGTATCTTCCTTGCAGTCATTGCATAGCTCTTTCATCTCTGGTCCGCCTGAGAGCTTTTTGCCGCATTTTACGCAGAAAGGAGGCAGTCTTTTTTTTATCTTTTTCATGCAGCTAGCGCATATATTCTCATCAGGAGGCCTGGTCTTTTCACCGCACACCTGACAAGACGAAGGAAAGAAAAGATTTATAATACTAGAAATCATATAGCATAAATATAGCATACAAGGGAATTAAAGTCAAAATGTCTTAACAAATCCTTACTTTTGTGCTATATTGATTTGGGTATGGATGATAATACAGAGAGAAAGATAAAGGATCTGGAGGAGTGGAATAAGGAGCGTGGCAGGATAAAGCCTGTTATTGACAGAGCTGTGGATTGTCATAATAAGGCCAGGGTCGAGGCGCGCTGGAAGAATTATGAGACAGCCACAGGCCTATACAAGGAAGCTATCAAACATTACAAGGATGCGATAACCCTTAATCCGAAATATTACCTTCAGGATCTTATGGACAGGGTTGATCATGTTATAGAGGAGTACATGAATAATGCCTTTAGGTTGAAGACAGTAAGGGATAAATTAAAGAGCGAAAGAGGCATAAAGGAATTCGTGAGTTTTATTGACAGCTTAAAAGAGAGGGAACGCGGGTATATAAATACATATGATCTGGCTGATGCGTATTTGCGCATAGCTAATCTATATTATGATGAAGAGAAGTTTGAAAAGGCATACGAGTTTTTTAATAAAGTAATCGATGCAAATTGCGAACGATCTTTTATAAATCGGGAAAGCTATTTTAAAATAGGAAAGATCTATTTCGAGGATGATAAGTTTAAGGAAGCGCTTATGAGTTTTGTTTCAGTTTTATCTTTTGATAGGGAGAACGGAGAGGTCATAGATTATGTAGACAGATGCCTCAAAGAGTTAAAGATATCAACGGAATACAAGGAGAAATTTCTTGCGGCAACGCTTAATGAGGCAAAGAAGCTTATTATGGAGGTATTATGATAGAGAGGAGACGGTATCCCAGGTTTGCATTAAAGATAAATGCCAAGTACAGGATGATGGACTCCGAGCAAGTTCTAAGATTCGTCAATGTGAAAAATATCTCTGCGGAAGGTATGTGCTTTGAGTCAGATAAGAAATTAAAACCAGGCACTCATGTAGGATTAGAGGTAGATCTGGGTGACAGAGGTAAGCCTGTCTCTCTTACTGGAGAGATACTCTGGGTTATGGATATCAAAGGGCTCAGGGGCGGAGAGAAGAAATTTATGAATGGAATAAAATTAGTTGATATCTCCAGTTCAGACGAGGGCAGATTTTTGAAATATTATTGCGGCAGGATGGTTGAAAAGCTTTCAGGGTATTTAAAGATGTGACTATGAAGAAAAAGAGCAAATTAAACCATATTGTGTCAGAGTTATTAGAACATCTGCCGTATTCTGTCTTTGGTGTTACTGTAGGGATAATTATCCTGGGGCTTCTGACATTTGTCGCGATAAGTTTAAATACGAAACACCTGCTGCCAAATGCGGCAGAAGAACTTTTTCATGTATTTCACCCGATTCACATCCTTTTAAGCGCTATTGTAACAACAGCAATGTTTTGGAAGCATGAGAGGCGTTTTTTAAAGGCGTTTCTGGTAGGCCTTATTGGTTCTATTGTCATCTGTGGTGTCAGCGATATATTGCTTCCGTATCTTGGCGGTAAGCTGTTTGGCCGCCAGATGTTTCTGCACCTTTGCATTTTAGAACACCCGGGCATTATCATCCCTTTTGCTTTTATAGGGGTACTCTTTGGTTTTCTCGTGCCTTCCACGATCGAGAAGAGCACAGAGTTTTCCCACTCGATGCACGTCCTTGTAAGCAGCATGGCATCTATCCTTTATCTCATTTCATTCGGCATTACAGACTGGATCCATATGATAGGCGGGATCTTTTTAATAACCATAGTCGCTGTAATGCTGCCCTGTTGTCTAAGTGATATTGTATTCCCATTGAGCTTCGTAGACACTAAAGGAGGCAATTAATGCAACAGTCGACTCACCATGTGACGGCCCGCGAAGATCGCATTTCTATTTTTCAAAAAGTCATATACAGTATAGGAGGCCTCGTTAATAATATTCAGGCCGCCGCCCTTGGATCCATGGTCATTGTTTTGAACCTCGGATTAGGCTTGAATCCCGCTTTAGTCGGTCTTATCGGGGCCATTCCCCGTCTTGTCGATGCCATATCAGATCCTCTTATTGGTTACAGTTCAGATAATACCAGAACCCGCTATGGACGCCGCAGGCCTTTTATATTCTTTGGGGCTCTTTCTGCGGGACTTTTATTCGCAGCGATGTTCCAGCTATATAAGGGACATAGCGACAATTTCTATTTCTGGTATTTCTTAGGGTTCCAGATCCTGTTTTTCATCGGATTTACCTGTTATTCGATTCCCTGGATCGCGCTAGGGTATGAAATGACACCCGATTATCATGAGCGGACACGACTGCAGGGGGCCAGCAACTTTATCGCTCAATTTGCCTGGGTGATCGCTCCCTGGTTTTTCAAGATCATGAGCAACAAGAATATGTTTACAGATATTGTCCATGGAGCACGGACCCTCGGATTTATCATCGGTGGTTTTATCATAGTTGGTGGCATACTTCCGGCTATTTTCAACAAAGAGCGATTCGGCAACTTAGCGAAACCTGAAAAAGGCAAGGGTCTTCTGAATAAACTGAAAGATTTCTTCAAAGGTTTCGCGATTACTTTGAAATGTCGTCCATTTGTCAAACTTTGCGCAGCGACATTCTTGATCTTCAACGGATTCATGCTCGCTTCCGCCTTCTCAGCCTATGTTATTTTCTTCTACGTTTATGGCGGCGATTATTCAAAAGGCGGGACATTGCTCGGTTGGTTTGGATCGATCAGTTCCGTTTGTACTTTTTGCGTCATCTTCTTGACCACATGGATCTCCACAAAGATCGGAAAGCGAAAGACCTTTTTAATCACCATTTCCCTTTCGATCATCGGTTACGCTTTGAAATGGATAGGGTATAATCCAGATCAGCCATATTTACTGCTGATCGCTGCTCCATTCATAGCGTTTGGCCTGGGATCTCTCTTCACGCTGACCGGTTCCATGGTAGCTGATGTTTGTGACCTTGACGAACTCCAGACCGGCACACGCAGAGAAGGTATGTTTAGCGCTATTTACTGGTGGATGGTAAAACTAGGATTAGCAGTTGCATCGCTTCTTTCCGGAATCCTCCTCAACGCGACTGGTTTCGATGTTGCGTTAGGCGCTAACCAAACAGTCAAAACTTTATTGTGGATGAGGATCTGTGATATCGGCATTCCGATTATAGCCTCTATTGCTGCTATTTTTATTATTATGACCTTTAAGATCTCAGAAGCTAAGGCATATGACATTCGTGAACAGGTCGAAAGACGAAGAAAAGAAAGACGAGGAGAACAAAGACGAGGAGAAGAAAGACGAAGAGAAGCGTAATATAGACAGCTTGTGCCGTTTAAAACCTCGTACCAAGGGACAAGTGACAAGCAACAAGGGACAAGGAGTATCTAAGCCCCCTTGTCTCTTGTCCCCTGTCCCTTGTCACTAAAGTATCAACATCGTATAGCCATATCCTGCTATAATATTCCATTATGACCAAGAAAAGAATCTGCATCCGCACTTTTGGCTGTCACTTCGACTCGCTTCTCGCACTTTGTGCTCGGCGCTCGCTCAGGATTAACCAAAAGCTTCGAAGAAAGGAATAAGCCTTTATGAATAAAAAATTCTATCTTCGAACTTTTGGTTGTCAGATGAATGAGCATGATTCTGGGAGGGTAAGGGATTTGCTTTTGCAGGAGGGGTATTTTCTTAGCAAAGATCTGGAAGAGGCAGATGTCTTACTTTTCAATACATGCAGTGTTCGTAAGCATGCTGAGGATAGGGTGTTTGGGAGAGTGGGTTCTCTTGAAAAGCGGCCTGGTGTGGTTTTTGGAATCATAGGCTGCATGGCAGAGGCGCAAAAGGATTTGATATTTAGAAAACTTCCGCATGTGGATTTTATATGCGGGCCAGCTGATTTAGATAGGATCCCAGGGATTATAAAGAGGGTAAGATCTGGTGCTGGACATATTATTTGTATCGGAGGCCATAGCGCTAAAAAGATCCCGGATTTTCCTAAGGAAAGAGGCGTGGGTAAAAATGCGCATGTTAAGATAATGGAAGGTTGCGCTAATTTTTGCTCATACTGTATTGTCCCTTATGTAAGAGGCCCTGAGAGAAGCAGGCCTTCAGTGGAAATTTTAGAAGAGATAGAGGGGCTTGCAGGTAAAGGTGTTGAGAAGATCACTCTCCTGGGGCAAAATGTCAATTCTTACGGAAGAGGGTTAAAGGAGAAGATTAGTTTTTCAGGACTTTTGAGAAAGATAGACGAGCTTGCTAACAGGAATAGTAGGCCAGGTTTAAACCCGGCCTACAGTTGCAAGTCAAAGAGCAGCATAAGGATAGATTTTATGACTTCTCATCCTAAAGACGCGGGAATAGATCTATTTAAGGCAATGGCAGAGACTGAGTCTCTTTCAAAACAGCTGCACCTGCCTTTACAGTCTGGGTCGAACAAGATCCTGAAGAGAATGAACAGGGGTTACACTGTTGAGCGATACAAGAAGCTCATAAAGGATTTTAGACGAATAGTTAAAGATGGAAAGATTGCCTCGGATTTCATAGTAGGTTTTCCAGGAGAGACAAGAAAGGATTTTAATGATACGCTAAAGGCAATCAAAGAGATCCGCTTCTGCAATGCTTATATATTTAAATATTCGCCAAGGCCTTTTACAAAGGCCGGAAAGTTCAAGGATAATGTCTTAAAAGAGGAAAAAGAAAGACGTCACGCCTTGCTTTTGGAGACACAAAAGAAGATTTCATTATGCAGGTAATATTTTTAGTAGGACCTACCGCATCAGGTAAGACCAAGGTTTCCCTTAAATTAGCCAAAAAGCTCAACGCAGAGATAGTGTCCTGTGATTCCATGTGCGTATATAAAGGTATGGATATTCTTACTTCTAAGCCGAGTAAGAGCGACAGGCGAAAGGTAAAACATCATCTAATAGATATCATCCCTCCTACTAAAGAATTTAGCGTGTCTGAATATAGAAGATTGGCGATTGCTGCAATAGAAGATATATTTAAGCGCGGCAAGACTCCATTGTTTGTAGGAGGCAGTGGTTTATATGTTAAGGCTATGGTCGACGGGTTATTTACTTCAGCAGGAAAGGACGAGAAATTTAGAAAGGCTCAGTATGTCCTGGCAGGGAAATATGGCAATAAGTATCTTTACAATAAGCTAAAAAAGGTAGATTCAGAGAGGGCTAAGAAGATACACCTGAATGACCTGAGAAGGATAGTAAGGGCGCTGGAGATCTATCGCACTGAGAAGAGGCGGCCATCTGAATTATTGAAGAAGAGAGAAGCGCTGGGTTATTCTTTTAAGATCTTTGGTATAGACAGGCCCCGTGAAGAACTCTATAAAAATATAGACGAACGGGTAGAAGATATGTTCAGGCAGGGCATAGTAAAAGAGGTAAGAAATCTATCTCGCAGGAAATTGAGCCTTACGGCAAAAAAGGCTTTAGGGTATAATGAGGTAATGGGGTATATTAAAGGAGATCTTTCACTTGGCCAAGCAAAGGAGCTTTTAAAGAAGAACACAAGGCATTTTGCCAAGCGCCAACTAACCTGGTTCCGTCCAGACAAGCGCATCCAATGGAAAAGGCTATACTAGTAACAGTTGATTTGAAGAAAGAAAAAGGGTGGTCGGCAGAGGATCGCGCTAACGAGCTCAAAGAGCTTGCGTGTTCGAGTGGCGCGTCTATAGAGGCAGAGATCGTATGTCATAGAGAGAGGCCCACGCCTGATCTATTTATTGGCAAAGGTAAGTTCGAAGAAATAGCTTTGCTTTCAAAGAAGAAGAGCGCGAAATCAGTTATTTTTAATAATGACCTTACGCCTACGCAGCTCAGGAATTTAGAAAAAGGGCTTGATGGCATCAAAGTCATTGACAGGACCCAGCTCATACTTGACATATTTTCCCAGCATGCAAGGAGCATGGAGGGCAAGGTCCAGGTAGAGCTGGCACAGTTACAATATTTATTGCCAAGGCTTACTGGCAAGGGCATTGAGCTTTCAAGGCTTGGCGGTGGTATTGGTACGCGCGGCCCAGGAGAAAAAATACTTGAGCATGACAGGCGAAGGATCGGGGATCGCATTGCAAGGCTAAAGAAAGAATTAAAGGACTTAGAGAAAAGGCGTCATGCCTTACGGAAAAGGCGCAAGGACGCTATGCTTGCCACTGTTTCAATCGTGGGCTATACCAACGCAGGCAAGACCACTCTTTTAAACCACCTCACCAACTCCAGAAAATTAACTGCTGACAAACTTTTTAGCACACTTGATCCTATAGCAAGGAGTTATGTGCTTCCGAATAACCTGAAGATCCTGTTTAGTGATACAGTAGGGTTTTTGTATAAACTTCCGCATCATCTTATAGAGTCGTTCAAGGCTACGCTGGAAGAGGTCAAGGAGGCAGATCTACTGATACACGTGCTTGACTGTTCGAATCCTCGCGTTCAAGAGCTGAATGAGGCAGTGTATAGTGTATTAAAGGAGTTAGGAGCAGAAGGCAAGACTATAATCAATGTGCTCAACAAGGTCGATCTGGTAGAGAATGGGTATCATTTGGACCGCATTAAAAGTAAATTCAGAGACCCAGTATTAGTTTCTGCATTACGTGGGCATGGCATAGAGGATCTCATAAGCGAAATTTCAAATCTCTTGTCAAACCTTGTCACAAAGGTAAAAATCGAGATCCCGAACAATAGGATGGACAAGGTGAATTTGATCTACGAACACGGCAAGGTCCATAAAAGAGAGGACAGGCCTACCTCGGTTTATATAGAAGCCATAATACCTTTAAGACTAAAGAATCAGCTCAAATTTTAGAATAAGATCCTTCGTCCGCCTGCGGCAGACTCAGGATCAATAAAAATCTGCTAAAAATTTAGCAGATTTTTATTGACAGGTAGCACTCTGGGTGTTAGAGTGCTAATCTGCTTCGCCGAGTAGCTTGCGTGCTTGGCTTCGCAGAATTTAAGGAGAGCAGTTTTCTGTCTCTTGGTAGGCCAGGTTTAAACCTGGCCTACTATCGAAGATAGCAACAGTAAGAGCCGTGTTCGTAAGGGCGTAGGAATCTACGGGATGCAGTAATATGAAACATGTGGATATCGAACAAAGACAGAAGAAGGTGCTCTCGGCTATAGTGGAGTCGTACATTGACGGTGCCGCGCCTGTTGGGTCGCGTGCTGTGTCGCAGAGATTCCGCTGGTCTATGAGCCCCGCGACTATACGCAATGTAATGGCTGATCTGGAAGAGGCAGGCCTTATCACACACCCGCATACCTCTGCTGGAAGGGTACCTACTGACAAAGGTTATAGATTTTATGTGAATTCTCTCCTGGAGCCAAAACATCTGACAAAGGAAGAAGAATCTATAATAGTTAGGATGCTCAATAGAAAGAGCGAGGATTTTGAGTCATTGATGCAAAATGCCTCAAGGGCGATCAGTATGATAACGAATGAGGCAGGCATAGTGCTCACGCCCAGGCTCAAGAAGAGTATTTTCAAGAGGATCGAATTTATTCCTGTAGATTCCTCGCGAGCCCTGACAATACTTATTACCAGATCCGGCATTGTAAAGAATGCAGTTCTGGATATGGAAGAAGGCCTTACCAAATCAGAGCTTTTCAGGATATCAGAATTTTTAAATCAGGAATTAGAGGGTATGTTTCTGGGCGAGATCAGGAATCATCTTACACGCAGGCTGCTTGAGGAAAGAGATTCTTTTTATACATTTTTAAAAAAGGCAGTCAGCATGCTTTCAAATCCAAATTTTTTCAAGATGGAAGAGCGGCTCTATTTTGAGGGCACGAGCGGCCTCATGTCGCATCCTGAGTTCGAGGACATAAAAAAGGCAAGGGTATTTTTGAAACTCTTTGAAGATAAAACAGATCTGGTGGATCTATTCAATGAGGATATGGAGAGCGACGGTATCAAGGTGCATATCGGCAAGGAAAATAACTGCAAGCATATACAGGATTGCACCATAGTGACCTGTAACTACCAGATAAATGGCAGGACAATAGGCGCACTGGGCGCGATCGGACCTACCAGGATGGAATACGGCAAGGTCATATCTGCTGTGGATTATCTTTCAAAGGTATTGGGAAGGGTGTTGGAAGATCTTGGCTAAGAATATACTTTTAAATTCTAAGGAATACAAGTCTTTAAAGGAAAAGGCAGAGAAGGTAGAGGAGTGCCTTGACAGGCTTTTAAGGCTGCAGGCGGATTTTGACAATTATAAAAAGCGACTAGATAAAGACAGGATAGAATTTATCAAATTCGCTAATGAAGAGATAGTCGTAGACATATTGAAAATAGTGGATGACTTTGAGCGCGCGGTAAAGGCAGGTAAATCCAAACACGACTTTGATGTTCTATATAAAGGTATTGAGATGATACACAAGGATATGAAGGAATTTTTAAAAAATAACGGTGTAACAGAGATAGACGCAAAAGGTAAACCATTTAATCCTCATGAGCATGAGGCAATGATGCAGGAAGAGACAGACGAACATCCTGAGGACCATGTTAGCGAGGAGTTTCAAAAAGGATACATGTTGAATGGCCGGATTATTCGACCGGCGAAGGTAAAGGTTTCTAAAAAACCAAACAAGGAGGTTTAAAATGAGTAAAGTTATTGGAATCGATCTAGGTACATCTAATTCAGCAGCGGCAGTTATGGAAGGGGGCCGGCCTGCGATAATACCCAGCGCGGAAGGCGCGGGTGTTGCGAGCGGCAAGGCATTTCCGTCATTTGTGGCATTTACAAAGGATGGACAGAAACTTGTTGGTGAGCCAGCAAGGCGCCAGGCTGCTGTAAACGCAGAAGGCACTATCTACGCGGCAAAGAGAAAGATGGGTACTGACCACAAATTCAAGATCTACGGCAAGGAGTATACGCCGCAGGAGATCTCAGCATTTATATTGCAGAAGGTAAAGCAGGATGCTGAGGCGTATCTTGGGGATAAGGTAGAAGAAGTAGTCATTACCTGTCCTGCTTATTTTAATGATAATCAGCGCCAGGCAACAAAGGATGCGGGCGAGATAGCGGGCTTAAAGGTCCTGAGGATAATCAACGAGCCTACTGCCGCGTGCCTTGCATATGGCCTGGACAAGGTCGGCAAAGAGATGAAGATAATGGTGTTTGACTTTGGCGGCGGCACGCTTGACGTCACTATTATGGATATGTGGTATGACAAAGAGCATAGTGCCAGCGGATTTGAAGTAAAATCCACAAATGGCGACACACATCTTGGCGGAACAGACATGGATAATGTATTGATAGATCATATTGCAAATCAATTTAAAAAAGAGACAGGTATAGATCTGAAGAGCGACAAAATGGCAACGCAGCGTTTAAGAGAAGCAGCTGAAAAGGCAAAGGTCGAACTCTCAAGCACAGTTACAACAGACATAAACCTACCTTTTATTACAGCAGATAGCAGTGGGCCAAAGCACTTGACCATGGCTATAAACAGGGCAAAGTTAGAGGAATTGGTCGGCCCCATAGTGGATCGCTGCAGCGAGCCTGTTGACAATGCGCTTAAGGACTCAGGACTTACACCTAATGACATAGACAAGATCATTATGGTGGGCGGCCCTACCAGGATGCCTATTGTGCAGAAGTTTTTAGAAGAGCATGTTGGCAAAAAGATAGAACGCGGCATAGATCCGATGGAGTGCGTTGCGCTGGGCGCGGCAACTCAGGCTGCTATTATAAAGGGTGACGCAAAGGAAGTCTTGCTTTTGGATGTCACGCCGCTTTCTCTGGGTATAGAGACGTTAGGAAGTGTTTGTACGAAACTTATTGAGCGCAACACTACAATACCTACGAAAAAGAGCCAGGTATTTTCAACAGCTGCAGACAATCAGCCGGCAGTTACAGTGAGGGTCTTGCAGGGCGAGCGCCAGATGGCAAATGACAATACTGAGCTTGGTAGATTTGATCTCGTAGGCATACCGCCAGCGCCTCGCGGCATACCGCAGATAGAAGTCACATTTGATATCGACAGGGATGGCATCGTGCATGTGGGCGCAAAGGATCTTGGTACAGGCAAGGAACAGACGATCAAGATAACAGCCCCTAGGAAGCTCTCAAAAGAAGAGATAGAAAAGATGGTCAAGGACGCGGAGAAATTTTCCGAAGAGGATAAGAAAAAGAAAGAAGAGGTAGAGGTAAAGAATCAGGCAGACACCCTGGTGTATTCTGTTGAAAAATCTTTAAAGGATTTTGGAGACAAGGTCACACAGGATGAAAAATTAAAGATAGAACAGGGCCTGAATGATTTGAAAGAGGCAATAAAAGGTAATGATATTGAAAAGATCAAGAAAGGCATGGAGGAGCTGTCCAAGGCAGCGCATAAGTTAGCTGAAGAAGTGTATAAGGCAGCTCAGGCAAAACAGGCCCAGGCGCAGTCAGGAACTGCTGGCCCACAGCCAGACGCGGCTAAGCCTGAAGAGCCAAAGAAAAAAGAAGGCGACGACGTTATTGATGCGGAGTTTAAAGAGAAATAATGACGACTAAAAGAGACTACTACGAGATATTGGGTGTACAAAAAGGCGCGAGTGTGGATGAGATAAAGCGCGCGTACAGGGGCCTTGCGCTTAAACATCATCCTGATAGAGTGTCTCCAGATAAAAAGAAAGAGGCAGAGGATAGGTTTAAGGAGATCTCAGAGGCCTATGCTGTGCTTTCTGATCCTCAGAAAAAGAGCCAGTATGACCAGTTTGGCCACGCTGGAATAGATTCTCGTTATAGCGCGGAGGATATTTTTGGAGGAGCTGATTTTAGCAGTATCTTTGAGGACATGGGTTTTGGCGGCGGCCTTGGAGATATGCTTAGCGGTATATTCGGTGGTGGTTTTTCTTCCAGAAGAAGAGGCGGGCCCATGGCTGGCAGGGATCTGGAATATGAGATCGAGATCTCTTTTGAAGATGCCGCGTTTGGAATAAAAAAGACAATAAATATACCACGTTACGAGACATGCGAGACATGTAAAGGCGATGGCGCAAGACCTGGCACTAAGAGGACCAGCTGTTCAAATTGCGGAGGCAAAGGTCAGATCCTGCAGTCAGCAGGCTTTTTCAGTATCAGGCAGACGTGTCCCAGGTGCAGGGGCGAAGGCATGATCATAAAAAGTCCATGCGTGAAGTGCGCTGGCAGTGGAAAGACCAGGATCGCCAAGAAGCTCGAGGTGAGCATACCTGCTGGAGTTGATACTGGTTCGCGGCTGCGTATCCAGTCCGAGGGCGAAGCAGGTTCAAAAGGCGGACCAAGGGGCGACTTGTATATTTATGTACATGTAAAAGATCATGCTATATTTGAAAGACATGGTTATGATATAATATGCGATGTGCCAATAGACTTTCCTACAGCTGCCCTGGGGGGAGAAGTAGAGATCCCGACCTTAAATGGAAAGGTATCAATGAAGATCCCTGATGGTACGCAGAGCGGAAAGGTCTTCAGGCTCCAGTCTAAAGGCGTGAAAAGACTAAGGGGTCACGGACACGGGGATGAGCTCGTGAGGATCATTATCGAGACACCGACGCGCCTAAATTCCCAGCAGAAACGCGCATTAAAAGAATTCGCAAAATCCTGTGACGAGAAAGTCAATCCGCTTTCAAAGTCATTTATGGATAAAGCTAAAAAGATATTCGGGAGATAATAATGCCGACATATGAATACGAATGCCAGAAATGCGGGAAGAGATTTGACTTTTTTCAGAAGATGAGCGATGAGCCCCTGTCTATTTGTCCTGAACAGAATTGCAAAGGAGCTGTAAAAAGACTCTTGAGCGCGGGCGCTGGTTTTATCTTTAAGGGCTCAGGATTTTACGCCACTGACTACAGGAGCAAGAATTACAAAGAGAGAGAAAAAGAAGAAAAGCCAAAGTCCGAATCTCCTTGCCAGGGTTGCGATAAAAAAGAAAGCTGCAAAGTTGACGAATAATATTGTCAAATATTGGATACCCTTATATCTATATGCAGGTTTGATATTTTACGTCTCGGGCATATCAAGGCCCTTACCTGGAGTCAGCATACCTTTTCTTGATAAGTTCCTGCACATATGCGAATACGCGGTTTTTGGTATTCTCGCGGCAAGGGCTTTTAAGAATTCTTCCAGAAAAACATTTTTTGAAAATTTTAAGATCTTTGCTATAATAGTATCTATCGTATATGGCATTTCAGATGAATTCCACCAGAGTTTTATACCGTTGCGTCAGTTTAGTATGCTTGATATGATGGCTGATGGTATAGGTGGGGTAATAGGAGTAATTTTATATGGCAAATGTAATCCCGTTTAAAGGCACACTCTATAATCCAGAAAAGATAAAAGACCTCTCAAAGGTAATGGCGCCGCCCTATGATGTCATCTCGCCGCAAGAACAGGCCCAGCTTTACGATTCCGAGGCCCATAACATAATTCACATATTACTGGGTAAGGTCAAGCCGGATGACAATGAAAAAGAAGATAAATATACAAGGGCCGCGGGATGTTTAAAGGACTGGCAGGCACAGGACGTGTTAAAAAAGGACAACGAACCCTGTATCTATGTTTACGAACAGGAATTTGAGGTGGATGGGAGAGACCTGCGCAGACTGGGCTTTATCTCGCTTTTGAAATTAGAGGAGTTTGATAGAGAGGATTCGAGCATCCATCCTCACGAAAATACACTTAGCGCGCCAAAGAAGGACCGTACTAAACTTATCAGTTCAATAGAGTCTAATCTGGGACCTATATTCGCGATATTCGCGGACGATAATCAATCTATCGATAATATTCTAGCACAGGCAACAAAATCACAGCCGATTATAGATGTCGTGGATCACCACGGTATAAAAAATAGGCTCTGGAGACTTTCTGATAAGGAAAGAATAGAAAAAATAGTCAACCTGATGAAGGACAAAAAACTTTTTATCGCAGATGGCCATCACAGGTATGAGGTCGGGCTTGAATTCAGTAAGACCAAGAAGGATCCAAAATTCGGTTATATACTCACTTATTTTACAGACCTTTGCGCTGATGGAATAGTGGTTTTACCGACACACAGGTTGATCAGCGGAGTGGATAAAAGTAAATTATCTGAACTAAAGCAGGATCTAAAAAAACATTTTACAACCGAAGAGATTTCTTCGAAGGAAAAGGCTAAGGATTTTCTTTCTAAGGCAGTACCTCCTGAAAAGAGATTTGTAATATATGAGAAAGACGGATTTACAGGATTGTGCGTAAAGAGCAATAATTCTCTGGATGTCAGCGTGCTTCACGATATGGTCATAGAGCCATTAAAGAAAAAGGTCGCCTCGCTTTCAATAGATTTCACAAAGGACATAGAATATGCTGTTAAAGAGGTGAATGAAGGAAGATTTTCTTTGTCCGTCATATTGAACTCCACAAAGGTTACTGAGGTTAGAGACATGGCGCTTTCAGGTAAACGCATGCCTCAGAAATCAACCTACTTTTATCCCAAGGTCCTGACAGGCCTGGTGATTAATGTGTTTTAATGACGAGGTTTCGTAAAGTTGCGTTAGGTTTCGTTAGGTTGCGTAAGGTTGCAGAAGCAAAATTTGAATTCTAGTTTTTTGTAACTTTACGAAACATTACGAAACTTCACGAAACCTTACGTAACCTCCATTGGGTTTATAAGGAGCATAGGATGCCTCTATTCAAGAAACCAAAATATAAAGTTGTAAAGGTCTCGAATCGCAAGGGCGTGCCTGACGGGAGTTGGCTTAAGTGCGGCGGGTGCTCGGACATGATATACAAAAAGACCCTTGATGAAAACTTAAGGGTCTGCCCGAAGTGCGGCTATCATTTTATACTCGGCGCATATGAACGCATCAATATGTTTCTTGATCAGGGCAGTTTTGAGGAGTTTGAAAAAGGAATGAAGCCGCGGGATATCCTGAAATTCAAGGGGCCTAAGAGTTATGTGGAAAAGATAGAAAAGGATACATTGACGACTGGCATGGAAGAGGCAGCAGTAGTGGGAAAGGGCCGCGTCAATAACAGGAAGATTGCGCTGGGCGTGACTGATTCGCGTTTTATAATGGGATCAATGGGCTATGTGGTGGGCGAGAAGATAACCAGGATCACAGAGTATGCCACTGAGAATGAATTGCCGCTGGCGATCATCTCTGGTTCAGGGGGAGGCGCAAGGATGTACGAAGGCATGATCTCGCTTATGCAGATGGCAAAGACCTCAGCCGCGCTCGCAAGACACAATGAAGCAGGAGGCCTGTACATATCTATTTTGACAAATCCTACAATGGCAGGAGTCTTAGCGAGCTTTGCTTCTCTGGGGGATATTATTATTGCTGAACCAAGAGCCCTTATTGGGTTTACAGGGCCCAGGGTTATAGAGCAGACCATACATCAAAAACTCCCTGAGGGCTTTCAAACATCAGAGTTTCTCCTGGAACACGGGCTTATAGATATGGTGGTAAGCCGCAAGAATCTAAACGACACTGTTACCCAGATCGTTGATTATACGACTTGATATTTAATGGCATTGGAAAATGGAAAATCGCAGCAAGATAAAGAACGGCATAATTTGTGGTGCCAGCTTTATTATTGTCTCCTTCCTGGTATTTCGCACTGATCTACCTAAGATCCCCACTATTTTTCTGTACAATCTGATCATTATAATGAGCCTGCAGGACCTTGGTTATTATCGAGGTCTTTTTTTTCTTGGCGCTTCGATCTTTCTCACGATCCTGACTTCTCTCGCAGTGAATTTTAACTATGTCTGGGGAGTACCGATGTTCTTCGTAACATTTTTGATCGTGGACGATCAGATAAAGAAACATAACTATGCTAGACATATTATTGAAACGCGCACAGAGGAACTTAGTAAGAGTACTGATCTTCTCACAGATGAACATTTAAGGCATAAAAGAGAAGCAGTCTCTCTTGAAAAGAAAGAAAGAAGATTCAATCTGCTCAAGGATATGACTGCCTGTCTTGGCTCTACGCTTTCCCTTGACGATGTTTCTAAAATTATTTTAGATAACGCGCTGAGTATAGTAGGAAAATCAGAATCAGCGCTTTTATTTTTAGTGGACACTGAAAAACAGGAATTAAATCTTGTTACGTCCAGGATGGAGAAGGTAAAGGCTAAAAAAGTAGATCTTCTGGACAAATGGGTTTTTAAACAGAGACAGTGTCTTCTTATCGAGGATATCAGAAAGGATTCTAGATTTGGCGAAGAAGAGAAAGGAGTTTTTCGTTCAATTATCTCTTCACCACTCATAGAAGAGAAAAAGGTCATAGGCATAGTGCGGCTTGAACATTCAAAACCTTATGCATATACCTCTGAGGATCTGCGGCTTTTGGACATACTGTGTGATCTGGGTGCTGCGAGTCTTGGCAATGCCAGGCTCTATCAACAGATGCTAACAGTTAACAGCTAACATGAAATTTCTAGTGTATTTTATAATTTCAGCGGTGGTATTATTTTTGAGCTACAGGATCAGTCTGTCTAAGGCCTTAACGTGGTCTGCATTGGCTAGTGTATTTATTCTGATCAGGGGGCTTAGAGCGTTTCCATATGAGACTATGGTCTTTGTATTAGCTATAAATGCCCTACCTTTTATTACGGATAGATTCAAGAAAGACTTTGATCACCATAAAGAGTCTATGCGCGCCAGATTTGAAGAAGTAAAGACGCGTTATGAGGATTTGGTGCGCCAGAATAATGGCGAGATAGAATCAAACCTTGAGAGAGAAAAGAAATTACAGCAGGTGCTTTCCCTGTACGAGATCTCTAAAGACATGTCCGGCTGTCTCTCGCTCGAGGATATATTAAGTATATTTTCGTCGACGCTGAGAAAGTCTTTCAGGTTCAGGGCTTCCAGGCTCGCGCTTTTAAATGATTCCCGAGAGGTAGTATCGGTTTATCAGATTAAGACCGGACAGACGATCAGCAAGGTCAGTCCTGATGACTTCGATAAAGAACTCGCTGTTATTATGATCGAAGAAAAAAAAGTGATCTCACTGTTTTCTCAAGTCGAGGCACGACTCTTAAAAAGGCTGGCCATTGTAAAGGATTTTGGGACGCTTGTAGCGATTCCTCTTTTTGTCGAGGAAAGGCTCGCGGGGATATTGTATATAGAAAATCTCCCTAGGCCGTATTTTGAGAATTTTATTATTCTTGGTAGCCAGTTTGCGATACAGTTTCAGAAGGTTGTCCTCTATAAGAAGGTGCAGGAGGCGTCTATTACAGATTCTCTGACAGGTGTTTCTACGAGGAGGCATTTTTTAGAGAGGTTGGCAAGGGAGCTAAGGCGTTCAATGCGTGGCAAGACGAATCTGTCCTTTCTTATGCTGGACCTGGACCATTTTAAGGAAAAGAATGATCGCCTTGGCCATTTGGTAGGGGATGTTGTTTTAAAAGAGGTAGCAGGTATTATCAAATCTAATCTGCGGGAAATAGATATTTTAGGAAGATACGGCGGCGAAGAATTTGCAATAGCGCTTGCTGATACAGATAAAGAGGGAGCCTTGCAGGTAGCTGAGCATATCAGGAGAAGCATCGAGTCTGCTATATTCAAGGCCTACGACGAGGTCACATCCAGCACTGTAAGCATAGGCATAAGTACTTTTCCAGAAAACGGAGCAGACGCAAACTCCCTAATCGAATCCTCCGACCGCGCCCTGTACAAGGCAAAGGAGTCCGGTCGCAATCGGGTGTGTTGACAAGCCAAAGGAAGTCCTGTTCGCTCAAGTGAAACTTTCCCCCTCGCTTTGCTCGGGGTCGCCTTTCATTTTGCATTTTGGTGGGGGTGAAAAAACTTACCCGACACCATAGGTGTCGGGGTCGAACAGTTTTCGCCCTTTTTGTCTCATAAAATGTGACAAAATAAACCCCCAAAATGCAAAATGAAAGGCTAAATTTTCAATTCGCTCCCAGGACTTCCTTTGGCTTGGAATAATTTGTTGCAGTAGGGTGTACCCAAATAGGACGTTTGTAGTATAGTATATAATATAGTACTTAAATTTTAGATTGCAAATGCCGTATTTGTATGATATAATTAAAATTACTAGATAGATAGAATAAATATATAGCCTTATAAAAAAACAAGGCTTATTTTTTATGTGGATTATGAGAAAGTTTAAAAAACATTACAATTTCAATATAAAGATTATATTCTTCATAGTTTCTGTTACATTTATATTTACAACCATTGTTCATTCTTGCCCAATTTCAAGAGGCTCACTAAGAGTTCCTTTTTTATTTCAAGACACAAGTAAAAAAGAGATAAAAGATAAGCCTAATGCATTTATAATTAATGGAAAGAAACTATCCCCTTTGATTGCACCAACGGCAATTACTCACCGATTTGAAAGTGATGATTCTAGTGTTGCATGTATTCGTGAGCTCGCGCCAAATGTCGCATGTGACCTTGTTATAAAGTCTGAGACTCAAGTTTTTATTTTTTTACCAGGAGATATAGAAGAATTAAAGAAAAATTTTACTTTAAGCGAGGCAGAGGAGTTGCTACAAAAAGCTAAATTTGGAAAGAATTCTGGTTTCTTCAAGCTGGGTAAAGAAGGAAGCATCCCTGAGTCAATGGGTATTGAATATATAGAATTAGTTCAACAGGCACTAGTCGAATTGGGCGAAACAAGAGAGTTTATTGCGATAGGAAACACCAGCAAGGCCAAAACACAAGAGGAAGCCATAATAATGGCAGGACTGTGGGCCGGATTTTTAAAAATGCCTTATGTTAAGCTTGAGATCAGAGATCAAGATCTAATGACAAAGAATGATGAAATAATAGATACTGTAGAACGATTGATCAAACTTAACAAGGATATTAAAATCCTCCCCTTAATAGGAAAAGGAATAACAAAAAAAATGCTAAAGAAATTATTGAACTTGAATCAAGTCATTGCGTTGCGTATCGAAGGAACGCAACCAGGCTCAGGTAAAGGTTTGGGAACAGAAAAGGAGAAAGATCGAATAAAAAAGATTATTACTTGGGTTAAAGAGATAAAACCAGATATTCCATTGATTGCCGAATGTGGTATAGGTATGCCTGAACATGCTAAGGAAGCAATGAATATGGGATTCGATGCTGTTTTAGTAAACGCGGCTATCACTGAATCTGATACTCCAGTTGAACTCGCTGTTGAATTCGCCAAAGCTGTTAACGATGCTACAAGGGTATCGCAACCACATATCTGGCTTAAAAGAGAAAATATAGATAAATTTTATACCCAGTTCTTGAAGAAAAATATATTATCTGAGATTCTCGAAAAGGTAAATGAGGCGATTAGACAAGGCCGCACTCGCAAGTTTTTTGTTGGCAAATATGAGTTACTTAAATTGCCGTCATCAAATATAGTTATGGCAAAGATTACATTTCCTGATTTGGTTAAGCCGAGAGCAACTACAAATGCAATAGAAGCAGGTAAGAGCACTCTTGTAAAGCCAAGTTTTTTAAAAGTAGACCAAGATGATTTACTATATGATTTAGATAAAATAGGATTACCATATAATTTTTTAGTTAGACATGCACCTTTTTGTAAAGATCAATTTATGTTTTGTAACAAGAAAGATAAATATATTGGCTTTGTACCGTTAATGATTATGTATGTTTTAGGAAAGATAAACCCTGATATTAGATGCTATCATCAATCTTCAGGTGCTGGAGCCACAGATCCCACTTTTCCTCACTATTCGTTCTTTTTTAAGATAGATATGAATGATATAAAGAATCCTGTTGTAGAAAATGAACTATTCAATACATCAATCGATCTAAGCGCACCTATTTTATCATTACCAACAAAGAAGATGCAAGACTATCCCAACTTACCTATTAATATGCTACCAAATTATCCTGGGGCTAATTTTATCATTGAAGGGGAGGATATAGTAAAAAATATCTTCATCACTCTGTTTATAATAAGATTGTTGGATGAGTTAAAATTATCATATAATTTTATTTATGCTGATGGTCGTTATTATATTTTTGTAAAATCAACTCAATATGGCGGAGAAGGAATTTTTAGTACTCTGAAAGTAGGGATATTAGAAACAATCGGTTATTTTGTTCTTGATGGAAGATCTTGTAAGGAGATTGAAGAGTCTTTAGTCAGAGACAGAATGAATCTGGAGTTTAACAGCTTAGACGGCCATATGTATGAGGAAATATTGAAAGACATTTTGTCTAAAGAGAAAGACCTCGAATTTGTTTACAAAAGACTAAAAAAACTTGATCAATGGTTTGCGGTTTTAGAATCACTAAACCTAGCTCCTGTAGAAGAAATTTTATCACGATTATCTCCGATATTGTCAGATAGAAAAAATAACATAAGTGCTTTTATTGAATCATTGCCTATAGATAAAAATCTTATATCTGAGTTACTAGGTGATAAATTGCTAGACCAGGTTAGGGCCATTGATTTTTATTTGTAGGTGTTAGAGGTATTAGTAAAGTATTAGGGACGGTTCTCAGCCCAATCCCAGGCCTGTCTTTAAAATTCAATAAAGTCCAATCAGTTTTCACTTAACTTTACATTTTAGGTCTTGCTTTAAATGTAAAGTTATTTTTTTGTGATTGACTAAAATCTTGAGTTACGGTATTATAAGTGGCAATGAGTAAACGGCTTAAGATAGGGATTGATTTGGGGGCTACTCGGATAAAGATGGGGCTTGTGGGCCGAGGTGGTAGGGTTTTGGCTCGGCGCGAGGTGGATACTCCTTTTAATGCGAAAAGAGTCGAGCTTATTAGTATTTTAGTGGGGAATATAGATTATATAATAAAAGAATCTAGATTTAATAGGAGAGATATCGCGGGCATAGGAATAGGTGTGCCTGGACCTGTGGACTCAAAGAAGGGTATAGTGCGTTATTTTCCTAACATAAAAGGATGGGAGAATGTCCCACTTAAGTCTATATTGCAGAGACGATTAGGTTTAAAGGTCAACCTGGACAATGACGTGAACGCAATGACACTTGCAGAGCACAAGTTTGGCGCTGGCAAAGGCGCGGATAATCTCGTCTGCCTTACTCTTGGCACAGGTGTTGGCGGCGGCATTATACTTAGTGGAGAGCTATATAGAGGCAGTACAATGGTCGCGGGAGAGATAGGCCATATTCCTATAAATGAAAAAGGACCCCGGTGTAATTGCAGAGGGACTGCGTGTATTGAAAGATATGTAGGAAACAGATATATACTGAATAGAGCAAGAAAGATCTTCGGAAAAAATATAACACTTAAGCGCATAGATAAACTTGCAAAGAACGGCAATAAAAAAGCAATAGGTATTTGGGCTGATGTTGGCATAAAGCTAGGCGTCATGCTTACAGGTGTAGTAAATCTCTTAAATCCTGACAAGATCATTATAGGTGGTGGTGTTTCAAAGGCAGGCGAGTTGATTCTAAAGCCTCTGAGACAAGAGTTAAAGACACGCGCAATGAAAGACCCTGCTGCTCACATAAAGATAGTTCGCGCAAAGCTTGGCACTGACGCAGGAATAATCGGAGCATCCTTACTGTGAAATCCCAAATCCCAAATTCAAAATCCCAAATAAATCCCAAATCCCAAATCCCAAAACATGGTTGGGATTTTGAAATTGGGATTTATTTGGTAGTATTGGTATTATTGGGATTTGGGATTTTCGTGCATATTTTTTTTATGCCCGATGTAGCTAGCGCTCAAGAGGCCGCACGGCCCGTAGAAGTAAACGGCGATCAGGTGGAGTATTTCCCAAAAGAAAAAAAGGTCACTGGTGTTGGCGACGTGTCTGTTGATTACGAGGACGTGAGACTTACGTGCGATAAGATAACAGTGTACACAGAGACAAAAGACGCGGACGCGGAAGGGAATGTACTCATAAAGAGCCTGGCTAGCGAAATAAAGGGCGAGAGGGTAAAATATAATTTTGAAACTAAGGTAGGAGAAATATTAGAACCCAGGATAAAATCAGGCGAGTGGTATGCTGGAGGAGACAGGGCAGAGTTTGTCTCAGATGGTTCAATAAATGTCGGAGAGGGTTACATGACAAGCTGCGATCTCGACAAGCCGCACTATAAGATCAGCTCAAAGAATATCATAATATATCCTGACAATAAGGTCGTGGCAAAGAATGTGATCTTCAAGGTCGGCAAGGTGCCGGTCGCGTATTTGCCGCGATATGATTATTCTCTGGATACAGACTGGCCCACAGTGGATGTGATCCCCGGTAAAAAGAAAAAATGGGGCGCATTTGCCCTTACCAGCTACAGGTATGCGTTGAACGAAGACAATAAGCTGACGCTCAGGCTGGACGAAAGAGAGAAATGGGGATTTGGCGAGGGCATTGATTATAAATATGGATCCGGAGAGGTTGGCGAGGGTATTCTGCGGACATATTATACACATCAGAGAGATAGGGATAGGGGCGAGGTTGGCATAAGGGCGGAAGAGGAAAGATTCAGGATACAGCTGCGGCATCGCTCAGATATAACTGATACAACAAGCGCCATAATCGAATATCACGAGCTCAGTGACGTGGATTTCACAAAGGATTTTTTTTACAGGGAAGAGTATGACAGCGAATCATCACCTGAGTCATATTTTTATCTATTAGATACGCAGCCAGAGTATTCCCTGAGCCTTCTGGCGCGCAAAAGGATGAATCGATTTCAGAGCGTTGTTGAGCGCTTACCAGAAGCAAGGTTTGACCTTAAAGACCAGAAGATGTTTGATCTGCCAATCTACTTTAAAACAGACACGGCTTTTAGCAGTCTGAGCTCTAAGACAGGAAACAGCTCTACAGATAGCGATGTCATAAGATTTGATACATATAATAAGTTAAGCGCGCCTCTGCACCTCGTAGATTTCCTGAGTGTTTCACCTTTTGTTGGGACCCGGGGCACCTTTTATACCAAGGACATAGACGGTGACGAGGAAGAATTCAGGACAGCCTTTTACACAGGTGTAGACCTGAGTACAAAGTTCGCAAAGACATATGATGCATCAGGTAGTTTTCTCGGAGTTGATTTTGACAGGCTTCATCACGTCATTACTCCTACGATAGAATACGAGTATATACATGAGCCATCTATGACGCCGGGTAATCTGCAGCAGTTCGACGATATTGATAATGTAGAGAGAAAAAGCGCCTTTGGCCTGGGCTTTGAAAACAGGCTACAGACAAAGAGATTAGTCGATGGTAAATTAAGGACAGTAGATCTTGGATGGTTTTTATTGACAGGAGATTATCTGTATAAGCCGGAAAACGGTAGCCGTTTTTCAGATGTAAAAGGAGATCTGGAGCTTACACCTTTTGACTGGCTCAGGATAGAGTCAGATACAGAGTATGATCCTGCTACCAGAGATTTTCAGAGCTGGAATGTGGATTTGAATATCAATAAGAATGAAGACTGGCAGCTGGGGTTTGGTTCCAGGTACTGGCAGGATGAAGAACATGAACTTACCTCGCAATTATTCTATAGGCTGAATAATGAGTGGGCGGTCAGGCTTTTTGGCAGATATGATTTAAAGGAGGTCGAACCTGATGGCCATAAGATAATCAATAGGTTTGACACAAAGGAGATAACTGTTATAAAAGATTTACACTGCTGGATAGCTGAGGCAAGTCTTGAGATAGGCAGGGATGGCGGCATAACTGCCTGGTTTACCATGAAGCTCAAGGCCTCCCCCAAAGTGCCCTTTGATTTTGGAGACTACTATGCGTATCCAAAGGAGAAACCATGAATATTTGTATAATCGGCGCAGGTTACGTGGGATTAGTGACAGGCGCGTGTTTTGCTGATCTAGGTCATAAAGTCATCTGCGTGGATAATGATAAGAAGAAGGTAGAGACGCTGAAAAGGTCAAAGATACCTTTTTATGAAAAAGGCCTCGGGGATATGGTGAGGAGAAATATAAAGGCCGGGCGGTTATCTTTTACAGATAGCATAAAAGATGGCGTAAAGAAATCCCTTGTTATTTTTATTTGCGTTGGCACCCCGAGTCGACAAAACGGAGAAGCTGACCTTTCGTACGTAGAGACAGTGGCAAAAGAGATCGCCGCGAACATGACTTCGTATCGCCTTATAGTCGAGAAAAGCACAGTCCCTGTTGAGACGGGAAAATGGGTAGAGCATACGATAAAGTTAAACATCAAGAAGAAAGTAAAGTTTGACGTTGCCTCTAATCCGGAATTTTTACGAGAGGGCACAGCGATACAGGATTTTTTGCATCCTGACAGGGTCGTAATAGGCGTAGGGTCTAAAAAGGCAGAGGAGATCCTTCTGGAATTATACAGGCGGATCAGCACAGAGATCGTAGTGACTGACATAGCGAGCGCAGAGCTTATAAAACATGCCGCAAATTCTTTTCTTGCCACAAAAATATCTTTTATAAATTCAGTCGCGAATATCTGCGAGCGCACAGGAGCAGACATTAAAAAGGTAGCGCGCGGCATGGGCCTTGATGCCAGGATAGGAAGGGGCTTTCTAAATAGCGGCATAGGTTATGGAGGCTCGTGTTTTCCTAAGGATGTAGACGCGTTTATCCATATATCAGGTAAATTAGGATATGACTTTGGCATCCTTAAGGCCGCGAGAAAGGTAAACGAGGAGCAAAAGGCGCTTTTTGTCCGGAAGATCGAAGAAGCGCTCTGGATAGTGAAAGGCAAGACCATAGCTGTCCTGGGAGTTTCTTTTAAGCCAAATACCGATGATATGAGAAGCGCTCCATCAATAGATATTATAAATTCTCTAAAAGAGGACGACGCTAAAGTAAGGGTCTATGATCCACAGGCAATGAAAAAGGCAAAGGCCGTAATAAAGGGAAAAGGCGTTACTTTTTGTAAGACCGCATATGATGCAGTCAAGAATAGCGATGCGCTTGTAATAGTTACAGAATGGCATGAGTTCGAAGTCCTGGATCTGAGTCGTATAAAGAGATCAATGAAGAATCCGTTAGTTATAGATGGGAGAAATATTTTTGAACCTGATAAGATGAAGAAGTTGGGATTTAAGTATATTTCAATAGGCAGATGATAAAAGACGTTAAGATAAAAAAACTCAAGTTAATTCCTGATGAGCGGGGCAGGCTCATGGAGATCCTTCGTTCAGATGATGAGATATTTCAGCGGTTCGGCCAGGTGTATATGACGACTGCTTATCCTGGAGTAATAAAGGCATGGCATTATCATAAAAAACAGGATGATCATTTTACATGCATATCCGGTACAATGCGGCTCGCGCTTTATGATGCACGCAAGGATTCTGATACATATAAAGAAGTTAACGAGTTTATTGTAGGTCTGGACGATCCTATGCTGGTCAAGATACCAAAATGCGTATACCATGGATTCAAGTGCGTTAGCGACAAAGAGGCAATTGTAATAAATACGCCCACACTGCCATATAACAGCAAAGAACCAGACGAATACCGTGTGGACGCGTTTGAGAATGATATTCCTTATGATTGGAGGAAATGATAATGAAGGGTGTAATATTAGCTGGAGGACTCGGTAAGCGACTTGAACCCTTGACTCGGATCACAAACAAGCATCTTTTGCCTGTGTATGATAAGCCCATGATATATTATCCTATACAGACTCTTGTGGAAGCGGGAATAAAGGATATCCTTATTGTTACTGGCGAGAATCATGCAGGCGAGTTCTTAAGGCTATTAGGCAATGGCAAAGAATTCGGCTTAAAGCATATAAATTATATTTACCAAAAGGGCGAGGGGGGTATTGCAGAGGCGTTGGGCCTTGCAGAACATTTTGTAGATAATGGCAAGGTGATAGTGGTTCTTGGCGATAATATCATTGAAAAATCAATAAAGCAACATATCGAAGATTTTAAAAAACAACAAAAAGGCGCGAAGATCCTTATAAAGGAAGTGGATGACCCTGAGAGATTTGGCGTGCCTGAGCTAAAAAATGACAAGATCGTAAAAATAGAAGAAAAACCAAAAAGGCCTAAATCAAAATACGCTGTCACAGGCATTTACATGTATGATACAAGGGTCTTTGAGATAATAAAGACATTGAAGCCATCTGATAGAGGCGAGCTTGAGATCACGGATGTGAATAATGATTATATTACTCGCAGCGAGATGACGTTTTCTGTTTTAGATGGCTGGTGGACAGACTGCGGCACGCACGAGTCGCTACTGAGTGCGAGCAATCTAGTGGAGAAAAAAGTTAAATGAGATTATTGATTACAGGTGGGTGCGGGTTTATTGGATCTAATTTCATTCGCTATATGCTCAAGAAGCACCCATCTTACAGGATTATAAATCTGGATAAGCTTACATATTGCGGTCGCCGGGAAAATCTCAAGGATGTTGAAAGGGATAAGCGCTATACATTTGTAAAGGGCGATATCTGCAACGAGAAGCTGGTCGCTAAATCAATGAAGAATTGTGACGCTGTGATAAACTTCGCAGCTGAATCGCATGTCGATAGATCTATTAGCGATGCCTCGGATTTCATCCGCACTAATGTGCACGGCGTGCAGGTACTTTTGGACGCTGCGAGAAAAAATAGAATTAAGAAATTCATTCAGATCTCAACAGATGAAACATACGGCAGCATTAAAAGAGGTTCTTTTAAGGAGACGAGCCTCTTACATCCTAACAGTCCTTATGCTGCATCTAAGGCAGGCGGAGACCATCTGGCATTGGCGTACTATACGACATTTAAGACACCTGTTATTGTCACAAGGAGCAGCAATAATTTTGGGCCATACCAGTTTCCTGAAAAGGTAATGCCACTTTTTATTACAAACCTCCTGGAGAACAAAAAGGTGCCTCTTTATGGAGATGGGATGAATGTGCGTGACTGGTTGTATGTCCTGGACAACTGCAGGGCCATAGATGTAATTTTACATAGGGGTAAGAACGGTGAGATCTATAATATCGGCGGCAGTTATGAGATACCTAATATAAAACTCACGCGCATGATATTAAAACTCCTGGGCAAATCCAGCAGGATGATAAAATATGTGCCTGACAGACTTGGCCATGACAGACGCTATTCTCTAAGTTCATCAAAGATAAAAAGGCTTGGCTGGCAACCAACAAAGGATTTTAACGCGGCAATAAAAGAGACAATTGAATGGTACAAGGACAATAAATCGTGGTGGAAGAGGCTAAAATGATAAACCAATTGAAATCTAAAATTACAGACAAGAGCGCGAATATCGGCATAATCGGACTTGGTTATGTGGGGCTTCCGCTTGCAGTAGAATTCGCAAAGGCAGGATTCAGTGTGACAGGTTTTGACGCTGATAATGAAAAGCTCTCCCAGATTCACAAGGGGGAATCTTATATATTGGATGTTTCGTCAAAGGATGTAAGGGATTTAACCTCGTCCAAAAAATTAATTGCCACGCCTGACAAGGCCTTGCTTAACAAGATGGACGCGATTATTATCTGTGTGCCTACGCCTCTTCGCAAGACAAAGGAACCAGATATCTCATTCATACTTTCAGCTGCAGAGGATATAGTAGCCAGTCTCAGAAAAGGTCAACTCGTAGTACTTGAGAGTACGACCTATCCAGGCACTACTGATGAAGTAATACTCGCTAAGTTAGGCGCAGACAGCTTAAAAGTTGGAAAGGATTTTTTTCTCGCGTTTTCTCCTGAGAGAGTAGACCCTGGAAATCCAAAATACAAGACAAAGGACATCCCGAAAGTAGTTGGAGGTGTTACTGAGACATGCACTGAACTTACAAAGCTTTTGTATTCTCAGATAATTAAAGAGGTGATTCCTGTATCCAGCACGCGTTCAGCAGAGATGGTAAAACTTCTTGAAAATACATTTCGCGCTGTAAACATAGGCCTTATTAATGAACTGGCCCTTATGTGCAATAAGATGAATCTTGATATCTGGGAAATCATAGACGCTGCCAAGACAAAACCATTCGGGTTTATGCCGTTTTATCCTGGCCCTGGCTGGGGAGGGCATTGCATTCCGTGCGATCCAATATATCTTTCGTGGAAGGCGAGACTACATGGTTTTGAAGCAAGATTTATAGAGCTGGCAGCAGAGATAAACTCTTATATGCCGCATCATGTCGTAGAGAAAATTTCAGATGGATTAAACAACCAGAAGAAGGCCCTGAAGGGCTCAAAGATCCTTATAATAGGTATCACATATAAGAAAGACATCAATGATATGAGGGAATCGCCTTCACTCGCGATAATAAATGCGCTTATTGAAAAAGAGGCAAAGGTTCAGTATCATGATCCCCTGGTGCCGAGTTTTAAAATAGATGGATTAAAGCTCGACTCTGTAGATTTGACAAAAGAAAATATCTCTTCAAGCGATTGTGCCGTACTTGTTACAGATCACACGTCACTGAATTATAGACTGATAGCGGATAACGCAAAACTGATCCTTGATACTCGCAATGCGTTGAAAGAGTTTAAAAAGAATGGGAATGTAATAACTTTATAGAGAGGATAGGTTATGAAATTTTTAGTTACAGGCGGCGCAGGTTTTATTGGGTCGCATATTGTTGAAAGTTTAGTAAATAATGGCGATAAAGTGACAGTTATCGATGATTTAAGTTCAGGTCAGCTTAGAAACTTAGAATCTGTAAGAGGTAAGATAAAGTTTGTAAAGGCGGATATAAGGGACAAGGGACAAGGGACATGGGACATGCAGGGGATTGATTATGTTTTGCACCAGGCAGCATTGAGGAGTGTACCAAAGTCACTTGGGAATCCAAAACTTTACAATGATGTAAACATAAACGGGACCTTGAATATCCTGACCGCGGCAAAAGATGCAAAGGTAAAAAGAGTGGTATTTGCCTCCTCAAGCTCTATCTACGGAGAGACAAAGACGCTCCCTAACAAAGAAGATTTTTACCCGCTTTTGATATCGCCTTACGCTCTTACAAAGCTGGCAGGTGAATACTACTGCAGGATCTTCAGTGAGATATATGGACTGGAGACAGCAAGCCTTCGTTATTTCAATGTGTTCGGGCCAAGGCAGAGCCTTGAGAATGAATATGCTGTTGTTATACCGAAGTTTATAACCTGCATACTAAAAGATGAACAGCCGCCTGTTCATGGTGACGGCAAACAGACACGTGACTTCACATATGTAGAAAATGTTGTTCAGGCCAATATTAAAGCTGCCACAATGCCAGGCGTAAAATGTGAGGTTTTTAACATCGCTTGTGGAAAGGCATACACAGTTCTTGATATAGTCAAATACACAAATAAGATCCTCAAAAAAGACATAAAACCAAAGCTAGATCCAGTGAGACCAGGGGATGTAAAACATACACTCGCAGACATAAGCAAGGCAAAGAAACTCATAAAATTTGATCCTAAGGTTAGTTTTGAAGAGGGGCTTGCGAAGACGGTAGAGTATTTTTCTAGACTCCATGTAGGCCAGGTTTAAACCTGGCCTACTGCTACTGCTAAAAAGGAGAGGCAATGAAGAAGGCACTCATAACAGGCATCACCGGACAGGATGGCGTGTATTTATCAAGGCTGCTGCTGGAAAAGGGCTACGAGGTCCATGGTATTGTCAGGCGCGTTGCGCTGGAAGATCCCGAGCATCGTCTGTGGCGCATAAAGGATGTGTTAAAAAAAATAAAGCTCCATTCAGGTTCTCTTGAGAGCTACGCGAGTTTATTTGATGTGGTGGAAAAAGTAAAGCCTGACGAATGCTATCATTTGGGCGCGCAGAGTTTTGTGAGTTATTCTTTCGAAGATGAATTCTCTACTATAAGTACCAATATAAACGGTACGCATTACGTACTCTCCGCGATAAAAAATAGGGCGCCCAAGTGCAAGTTTTATTTTGCCGCGTCGAGCGAAATGTTTGGCCAGGTAAGAGAAGTGCCGCAGAAGGAGACCACGCCTTTTCATCCACGTTCGCCTTACGGAATTTCCAAGGTGGCTGGTTTTGATCTAACCCGTAATTATCGCGAGGCCTACGGCCTCTTTGCATGCAATGGCATACTTTTTAACCACGAATCTCCCATGCGCGGTTATGAATTTGTAACGCGTAAGATATCAAGAGGTGTTGCCAGGATAAAAAAGGGCATTGCTAAAGAATTACGTCTCGGCAACCTGGACGCTAAGAGGGATTGGGGTTTTGCGGGAGATTATGTCGAAGCAATGTATTTAATGCTCCAGCAGGATAAACCTGACGACTATGTGATAGCTACAGGCGAGACGCATACGGTCAAGGAATTCGCAGAACTTGCCTTTAAACATGCGGGGCTTAACTGGAAAGATCATGTAAAGGTAGATGAATCATTATTTCGTCCTGCCGAGGTCCATGAGCTCAGAGGCGACTGCGCTAAAGCCAAAAAAACATTAAACTGGAAACCAAAGGTCAATTTTGAAGAATTGGTCAGGATGATGGTGGCTGAGGATTTAAAAAGGATCAAGACATGACAAAGACGATTTTAATTACAGGCGGCGCGGGTTTTTTAGGTTCACATCTAAGCGATCGTTTTCTTAAAGAAGGTTATAAGGTTATCTGCATGGATAATCTTATAACAGGCAGCCTTTCAAATGTTTCTCATCTTGAAAAAGATCCAAAATTTAGATTTATAAAACATGATATCTCAAAGTATATAGATATTGACGAGAAAATAGACATTATCCTGCACTTTGCCTCCCCTGCAAGTCCGATAGATTATCTGAAGTATCCTATACAGACGCTTAAGGTCGGTTCATTGGGTACACACAATGCACTTGGTGTTGCAAAAGCAAAAAAGGCTTCGTTTCTACTTGCCTCTACCTCTGAGGTCTATGGAGATCCAAAAGTCCACCCTCAGCCAGAGACTTATTATGGCCATGTGAATTGCATCGGGCCACGTGGAGTTTACGATGAGGCCAAGCGTTTCGCGGAGGCGATTACTATGGCCTATCATAAGACACACGGCCTTGATACTCATATAGTGCGCATATTTAATACATATGGGCCGCGGATGCGAAAGAAGGATGGCAGGGCAATCCCTAATTTTATAAGCCAGGCGTTAAAAAATGAGCCGATAACCGTATATGGCAAGGGTTCTCAGACCAGGAGTTTTTGTTTTGCCTCAGATCTGATAGAGGGGATCTATTTATTGAGCCAGTCTGATATCCATGATCCTGTAAATATAGGTAATCCTGTCGAATTAAGCATCATAGACCTTGCCAAAAAAATAATAAAACTCACGCGAAGTAAAAGTAAGATTATACACAAGGATCTTCCGGAAGACGACCCAAAGGTAAGACAGCCAGACATAACCAGGGCAACAAAACTTCTTAAGTGGAAACCAAAGATAAAACTAGAAAAGGGATTAAAAGAGACTATCGAGTGGTTCGCCTAGCCAGTTTTTTAATTTTTTGTTCTATTTTTTTAGCCCCTTCGATTCTATTGGCAAATCCCTCCGTCGATGTGCCTGTAAGGCATTGGAGCTATAATGCGATAGAGAAATTGGCCATATTGGATCTTGCTGATATCGCGGATATTGGTTTCAGGCCGATCTCTCGCATAAAAATGGCGCATATGATAAAAAGCGCCATTGAAAAATCAGCTGATTATGAGCAAAGTTTTGAATGGGCACAGCAGGAATATTTAGAGATACTTTTATATAACCTGATAGATGAATTCAGGGAAGAATTAGTTACGATAGGAGTTGATGTTGCCGCAGTAGGAGATGATGGGCCAAGAAAATATATCTTAAGCTCTCCAGAACTGAATATTGAAAAGATCTACGCGAATATAGATTCAGACCAACGGCTCTTTGAAAACAAAGAAGGCTGGAAACTAAAAGACGGTTTTAATCTTCGCGCCAGACTGAACACATGGGCAAAGGTCGCGAATCTCTTTGCGATCTCTTTAACCCCTGGACTCAGGTACACCCCTGAGGATATAGACGCGGATCTGGAAAAAGGCCATATAAGAGTCGCCCATCCGAGCTTTAATATGGAGCTTTCAATGGGCCGCAGTTCAATGTGGTGGGGTCCTGGGTTTCATGGCGCATTGCTTTTAACAGATAATGCCTTTCCTCTGGATATGGTAAAGTGGAATAATATCCATCCTTTCAGGCTTCCATTTATTTTAAGAAAGATCGGCAGGTTTAACGCGCAATTTTTTGTCTCCAGACTTGAAGACAAAAGAACTGTGCCCGGAGCGTTTGTAACAGGATGGCGCCTGGATTATACCCCGTGGAATTTTCTGAAATTCGGATTCGGGCATATCCTGATGCACGGTGGTAAGGGTGTAAAAAACCTTGGTTTTGCTAATTTCTGGAGTTCAGCGTCGCTGGTATTTAGCGCGGCAGGCGGCGGCACAGAGACAGAAAATCATATAATCTCAGGCGATGTCCAGTTATTTATCCGGCGCATAGATAGATTTTTGCCGATCGCGACAGGCGCAAAATTATATACAGAATGGGGCGCGGAAGACGAAGCAGGTAATGTCCCGATAAATCTAGCTTCTATTACGGGCATTTATCTTACGGATGTGTTTAAAATTCCAGGGTTTGATGGTAAAATAGAATTTGCCAAGCTTGATAATATTTTTTATGACCATTTTAGATATGCCTCGGGCTATACTCGTCGAGGAAGCATAATAGGCCATCGCATAGGAGGCGATTCAGAGGAGATAGCAGTAACAGCTATATTTAATCTTCCCCGGGAATACAGCATGAGTACCACCTTCAGTCATCAGCGCCGGGGCCTCCAGAAGACCAGCGTAGAGACCGTAAATGAATTAAGGATAGAATTTAGTGTAATAGACGCCCTGAAGATGTATAATATACACGGCATTGAAGTCGATGTGTTCTACGAATTCGAAGACATAGATAATTACGATAATACTTCAAACGCGGCAAGGAATCATATCGTAGGTGTTGAAGCAAAAAGAAAATTTTAAGGAGGCAGCGATGATCAGGAGACTTTTAAGTATCAATTTAATTTTTGCATGTATTTTTTTGGTGAGCGTAATTTTGCCTGTGCAGGCCTTTTCATATGAGACTTCAGCTGATGGTTTTCAGCTTGAACGCGTAGATGAATCTCTTGGCTATAAGCCCGCTGCGTATAAAAAAATCCGGTGTCCGCGCTGCGGCATGGAGTTCTATTATATCGAAGGGAAGGAAGGCCCTCATTCTCATTGGGTGCATTACGAGATCTCCGAGGAAAAGGGAAGCGATATCGAGATGTCTGAACAGAATAAGAATGGAGAAGGGAAACAAAAAGGCATCTTTGATCTTTCCGAACAAAAAAAAGAGCTTGATAGGCTTAAGGCAAGTCTTTCTAGGGCAGAACAAAGAAATGAAAGCCTGGCCCTTACCCAGCTCGATAGGTTAAAAGGACCGCAGTATGAACTTCGACAGAAACTCACCTGTCCGTACGACGGACATAATTTTTTCCCGGAAGGCACTGTTATAGAAAATAGAAAATTGATGCAGAAGTCTTTATTTGCGGAAAAACCATCCAGCATAGAAGAAAGCTTTGCAAAATCCATTCCTTTTGGCGTTTCAAAGGATTTGAAGCAGTTCGGTTATGACCTGTTTTTAATACCTGAAGAACGCGATGAAAAAGAAGAATCCGCGGCCAGGGAAGAAACGGGCCAGGCATTAGGCGCCCTTGGCATATTAAGCGCCGCGTTCAGCACTAAGTCTTCTTCTCCCGCGCTTTCATTGCAGTCCACTTCTAAAGCAGCAGTTGTACCGATCGGGCCGGATTATGTAGTAGGACCAGGGGATACACTTGTTATCAATATTTGGGGTAGTGTCCAGGAAAGTTTTCCAGTAGAGGTGGACCGCGAAGGCAAGATCATGCTCCCAAAGGCAGGGCCGCTCTATGTCTGGGGCTTGAAGATCAAAGAGACTGAAGACCGCATTAAAAAGATGCTCAAACAGCATTACACGAATTTCTACATGGACCTTTCAATGGGTAAATTGCGCGATATCCAGGTCTATGTAATGGGCGAGGTGAAGAAACCAGGGTCTTACACCATAAGCTCTCAATCAAGCATCTTCCAGGCGCTCTATGCAGCCGGAGGGCCTACCAAGCTCGGCTCACTAAGAAAGGCCAAACTTATAAAGGCAGATGGCCAGACAGAGAAGATAGACCTTTATCCTTTTCTTTTAGAGGGCAAGATGGTAAGGCCCACCAGGGTGCAGTCAGGCGATACTATTTTTATTCCTACAGTGGGCGATGTGGTTGCTATAGCCGGCAATATAAAGCGCCCTGCAATATACGAGACAAGGGGTGAGACACCTTTGCAAGAACTTTTGAATTTTGCAGGCGGTGTTACGCCTACAGGAGACCTCCAGCGGATACAGGTAGAACGTATCGAGAACAATGAAAGACGCGTGATGCTTGATATTGAATTAAAGCGCACGGATGTTGGAAAATTTTCATTGGAAGATATCAGCCTGCAGAATGGCGATGTGGTGATCATTTCGCCTATAGTAAGACTAAAACATAACTTTGTATCTATTGTTGGAAATGTTGAGCGGCCAGGCGATTACGCGTTGACAAACGATATGAGCGTAAGTGACATTATAGACAGGGCAAAGGGATTTTTGCCAGGCACATATTTAGACAGGGCTGAGATAGCAAGAGTGACTGATGACAGGACCAGACAGATCATACCGATAGACTTGAATAGTATACTGCTTGATGAAGAAGATCTGGAACTCTTTTTAGACGAATGGGACATTCTACTTGTGTATTCTGAGTCTCAGGTCAGGCCGCCTTTGTTTGTGGAAATAGACGGAGCTGTTAATCGGCCAGGGAAATACGAGCTGACACCAGATATGAAGGTTTCAGATCTTATTTTTAAGGCAGGGGGCGTTAAGCCTGATGAGGTCATAAGAGGGGCTGAATTATTTCATATTATACCAGGAGAACAGCCTGTTGTGCGGGATATCGCGATAAGGCGCGTATCTGATGTCAGTGTATCACTTGATAAAGATATAATCCTGCATGCAGGAGACGCCCTTTCTGTAAAATCAGAGCCAAAACTTACTGAAAGAAGGGTAATTACAATCAAGGGTGAAGTAAGGTATCCAGGGGCATATTCAGCAAGAAAAGGTGAGAGATTAAGCTCTCTTATTGAACGTTCAGGAGGGTTTACAGAAGAGGCATTTTTAAATGGAAGTATCTTTACGCGCGAATCCATAAAAAAAGCTCAGGAAAAGATGAGACGGCGTTTTATCGAGAGGGAGAATAGGAGTTTATTGGAAGAGCAGCAATCGATACTGCTAAGGAGGACAGATAGGTCTAATCCATCTGCTGTGGCTGAGTCCTTAAAGACAAGGAGAGAGATGCTGGAGTTTATATCCTCGGCTGATATAGAAGGCCGCATGGTAATCAAGCTCAAGCCGCTTGACCAGTTAAAAGATACCAAGTATGACATCCTGCTGGAGGACGGAGACAGCCTTACAGTGCCTCAGATACCTTCAGCTATCGCGGTAATCGGCAGTGTGAATAATCCCACATCTGTTCCTTTTGAAGCAAGTAAAGGCCTTGAATATTACGTTCGCAAGACAGGCGGCCTTACAAAACACGCAGATAAGGTCGGTATCTATGTTATAAAGGCCAATGGCGAGGCAGTCAGTAAATTCATGATGTCCAAGAGGATCACAAGAGGCGATAGCATAGTCGTTCCCCAGGAGTTCAAATACTGGACACCACCAGGCCAGCTCTTACGAGATACCGTAGAGATCCTATCGCGCGTAGCAGTAGGTGTAGGCATCATTGCTGCACTGAATTAATCTGCTGTAATATATAAATATATATACTAAACAAATCTTCTTGACTGAGATACTCTCCTGTCGTACAATAGTGTTCAATGATTGAACAGGCCCCAAAAGAAGAAGTTCTTCATATCATCAAGCACGTAGAGACAGATCCTGCTGTCAGCCAGCGAATTCTCTCCAACAGGCTCAATATCTCCTTAGGAAAGACCAATTATCTCCTCAAAGAGCTCATCAAAAAGGGCTTTATCAAGGCCCATGATTTCTCGCATAATTCAGGCAAACTGAGAAAAGCAAATTATCTCCTTACAAAGGAAGGCATAGAAGAAAAACTGCGCCTTACCCGTTATTTTTTAGAGACCAAAGAGCAGGAATACAAGATCATGAAAAAGGAGTGGGACGAGTTAACGAATGGGAAGGCCGTATGAACGTCTTTATGATCTATCCATGTCAGGGTAATATGGTCAGCTTTAATTACGGCCTGGCTTCGGTTATTGCGGTTTTAAAAGAGGCAGGGCACAAGGTTAAACTATTCATAGTAGATGATTATTCCGGGATAAGGCGCATTATAAAGGATATATTAGACTTCAATTCAGATGTCATAGGCTTTTCCTGCATGTCCAATTACTGGCAGTATACAAAGGAACTCTCCAAAAAGATAAAATCCACCCCGGCATTGAAAAATATCCCGATATTAGCAGGCGGGCCGCATGCCATAGTCTGCCCGTCATCCATTAAAGAGAGCGCGCATATAGACGGCCTTTGTATCGGCGAAGGAGAGCACGCCTTTTTAGAGGTAGTCAATAAGATAGCGCAGGGCAAGGATTTTAAGGATACATCAAATTTCTATTTCAATAGCAAGGAAGGTGTTATAAAAAATGAACTCAGGATGTTGATAGGAGACCTGGATGGGTTACCTTTTCCTGACAGAGATGTGTTCCCCGACAAGGTTTTTACCAGTTACGCGAATTTTACGCTTTCAAGAGGATGCCCATATTCATGCAGTTATTGCTGTAATTCCGCGTTTCATAAGATATTTAAGGACAAAGGAAGTAAAATACGGCATAGAAGCGTATCAAAGGCTCTGGAAGAAATAGAACTGTTTGTTAAAAGATATAAGCCAGCCGTATTGAGTTTTGACGACGATTGTTTTAACAAGAATCCAGGATGGTTTAAATCTTTTTGTTCGGAGTATAGGGAAAGAATAGGGATTCCGTATACCTGCAATACAAGGCCTGAACTGTTAGACAGCGAAAGCGCGAAACTCTTAAAGGAATCAGGCTGTAAAAAGATCAATATCGGGATCGAGTCAGGGGATGAACATTTGAGAAGATCTGTTCTTAATCGCAACATAAAAGACGAGCAGATCATAAGGGCATTCGGCTATGCCAGGGAGAATGGACTGGAGACAATGTCTTTCAATATACTAGGCTTTCCCGGAGAGACCAGGCAGAGCATCAGAAAGACCATAGATCTTAATAAGAGAATAAGGCCTGATTACGCTCAGGTCTCTATATTCTATCCCTACGCTGGCACGCCTCTCGGGGAGCTATGTAAAGAAAAAAAATATCTGCGAAGCAATAAATATCAATTCACGTATTTCGGGGAAGGCTCTTCTGTGCTGGAACTGCCCGGCATTTCGAAAAGCGACATAAAGGACGCCTATCTCAGGTTTGATTTGGAACTCTGCAGTAACGGAAATAATTTTAAAAAGGCATACAGGATGAAAAAGATAAAAAACTCGGCCCATAGCTTATATAGAAAACTGCCCTTATCTTTAAAAAACATACTAAGGGCAATAAAAAGAAGGAGAGCCTCATGAGATACGATATAGATATTTTCCACTACCTTGATATCTACAAGAAACATTGCAAAAGAATTATAGCCCTCATAATATTAACCGTATTTGTTACCTTTTTTGCGCAGAGTTTTCAGCCAAAGGTCTACAGGTCTACTCTTATTGCCTTATCTGCCAAGGAAGCAGGGGAGGCTTCTAATCTGGGGTCGTATCTTGGCCTTCCAAATCTCGCCATAGGCAGCTCTTCTAATGACCTTGTTTTTTCCATGTTAAAGAGCAGGCGCATGAGCAAAGATATAAACAAGCATTTTAACCTTAATAACCGGTCTAAGTTCTGGTGGAGCCTTGACACTTACATTGTAACAGGCGGTTTTGCCGTGGAAGTAAAAGGGTCTGATCCTAAATTTACAAGGGACATAGCGAATTTCGCGGTAGAGAATTTAGACAAGATAAATCTGGAACTAAAGGTCACATCTCAGAAACCCATGATCAAGGTCCTGGACTCTGCTTTAAAAGGCGTTCCCGCAGAAAAGAATACAGCCAAGAAGGCCATAGCCGGTGGACTTTTTGTTTTTTTGGCATATACGCTATTTATATTCTTTAAAGAATATTTTTCACAGATGAAGAGGTCAAGATAATAGTATGATTAAAAAAAATATAAAAAACCTAATAGAGTCGTTAATGTCCTTGCTTCTTAAGCCATTTGTAGTTTTATGGTTTTGGTTTTTACGCTGGTTTAGACATAACAGGCTTTTGGCAGGACTTGGCAATAAAGAGATAGGAAGACATTCTGTTTTTTATATTCCATTTGCTTATATCAGCAGATTCTCATCTTTTTTGAAAGCTACATGGAATTCAGAATTTGCAGAGTATACTTTAAAGAAATATAAAAATTTTTTAAAGATTCACTATTCAAAAGATGGTCTTGGATATTTTGATTATGATGGACTATCAGAATCTGATTGTTTAAAAATATATAGGGACATGGAGAGTCGTATAGCCTATTACATTAAACATAACTCAGTTTGTATGGGGTATGAAAATGGAGATTCTTTTTTGGATGCAGGATGCGGCAAGGGGCAGAGTATCAAAGAATTGGTCAAGTATTACCCTGATTCTCAAATTAAAGGATTTGATGTTAACGCAGGTGCTTTGCGGATAATACAGATAGCTTTAAAGGATAAAAAAAATGTTAAAGTAGAGAAGGGAAGTGTAGTTGATTTTAAATATCTTGAGTCCTATCCTGCGAAATCTTACGATCATCTTGTTGTTTCGCATGTCTTTTCTTTTTTAACTGGTTCAAATATTGAAGAGACGAGAAAATTAAGGCAGGTATTGATAGGCCATTTTATAAGGATTGCAGCTAAGAGCGTTTTAATTATGGACGGCGATATTTTATCAGAACGAAAAGAGCCTGAAGTTATTATAGAGCAAAATACCAGATATTTTTTTAGAGAATCCTTGGTGTCGTATTTTTCAAAGCATGCTTTGAGCGGTGAGCTTTATGCTATGTTTTCACCTGAGAATGAAGCGGTTATATTTAAATTAAAAAGATAATTAAATTGTATGACATTGTCTGAAAATGTTAAAGAAATTAGCGCAGGAGTGGATATAGAAAATATTGATAGGTTTACAAAATTAAGCTTTAAAAAAAATAGATATTTTTTTGACCTGATATATACGCCAAAAGAAATGGAGTATTGTTTTTCTAAGCCAAATCCTTATCCTCATTTTGCAGCCAGATTTGCAGGTAAGGAGGCAGTGATTAAAGCTGTCAGTGGTTTTGGCAACCTTATAAATCCTAAGGAAGTAGAGATTTTGATTAATAGCCAAGGTGTCCCTGTAGCATATATTAATAATAAAAATGCCGGTCACATAAAGGTTATACTAAGCCTGTCGCATTCTAAAGATAGAGCCATTGCTTTTGCCTTAGGGGTTAAAAATGGAAACCATAAATAAGATACTCGCGGATAAAAACCCTGAAAGTATCAGTGATTACTTTGCGGCGCATAGAAAAATAGAAACCGAGAAGGCGAAAAGAAAGATATGCGCGGAAAAAACCATAAAAATCGCGATACTTTATAGTTTCACAGTCACAGGGGTAAAAGAGGCGCTTGGGGTTAAATGTTTTTATTCAGGGATAGTGCCGGAGTTTTATGAGGCTCCATATGGCCAGTATGAACAGGAGGCTTTTAATAAAAATAGCGGGTTGTATGAATTTGATCCGGAGTTAACAATAGTTTTTATTGATATAGTAAAACTATTGGGTGATGTTTTCTTTTTTCCTTACAGGCTTTCTGACAAAGAGCGCATAAGGATGGTTACTGAAAAACACGGAACTATTGTAAAGTTAATTAAAATATTATCTAAAAATGTATCCGGAAAAATAGTTTTTCATAATTTTGAAGTTCCTGTATATTCTCCCCTGGGGATTCTCGAAAATAAGCAAGATTTCGGATTTCTTGAAATGGTTAGAACGCTGAATGATAAGATTGCCAAAAGTTTTAAGGATAATAGTGAAGTCTTTATTTTTGATTATGATTCTTTCTGCTCCAAACATGGTAAAAAGCAGATAGCTAATTATAAATTATATTATATGGGGGACATCAAGATTAGCCTTGATCTTGTACCATCTTTATGCGAAGAATATATGGGCTTCATAAAGCCGATGAAGTCGATTATAAAGAAATGCATTGTGCTGGACATGGATAACACCCTTTGGGGGGGGACAGTGGGGGAAGATGGTTTTGACGGGATTAAGTTAGGGCCTGACCCTGAAGGAAAACCTTTTTTAGATTTTCAGAAACACATCCTTAGCCTCTTTGAGAGAGGGGTTATGCTGGCTGTAAATAGCCGTAATAATTTAGAAGATGTTCTTAAGGTTATAAGAAAGCACCCTTATATGGTTTTAAAAGAGGAACATTTCACGTCAATGCAGGTGAACTGGAATGACAAGATATTCAATACAAAAGCCATTGCAGAGGACATAAACATAGGATTGGATAGCTTGATATTTATTGATGATGATAAGATTAATAGAGAAATGGTAAAAAAGGTATTGCCTCAGGTATCTGTCGTGGAACTGCCTGACGATGTTTCCCTGTATTCGAAAACCTTGATGGAACTGAACGATTTTAATACATGTCAAATTACAGAAGAGGATAAGAAAAAAGGCGGGATATATTCGGATCAGAAGAAAAGAAACGAATATAAAAAAAATGTGAAAGATATCAAGGAATACCTTAAAGGGTTAGATATCGTAATGACAGTCCAGAAAGCCAATTCTTTTAGCATCCCTAGGATCTCTCAGCTCACGCAGAAAACGAATCAATTCAATATGACTACCAGAAGATACTCAGAAAAAGACATCAGGGATATCTTAGATAGCGGTAGATATCTCGTAGCTTCTGTGAGTGTAAAGGACAAATTTGGTGATAATGGGATTACAGGAGTCATTATAGTAGAAAAAGGCGCTGGAATCTGTAGGATAGACACTTTTTTACTGAGCTGTAGGATTTTAGGAAGAGAGATAGAAAAAGCGCTTTTGGCTTTTATTGTGCAGGAGGTGAAAAGAGAAGGATGTAAAAGGTTAATAGGAGAGTTTATCTCCACGAAGAAAAACGCGCCTGCAAAGGATTTTTACCTGAATAATAATTTTAAATTAGTATCTCCAGGCAATGCCGATGTCCAGAAATGGGAATTGGATATCGATTCTTCTAACTGCGCTGAGGTTGATTTCATAAAGGTATTTTGTGAATAAAATAAATATTGCATTGATAGATGCAAATCCTCCCTGGCTTGACGCCAGGAAAACCGGAGAAATAAAAGAGCAGGTTGCCCTGCCTCTAGGATTGATGTATATCAGTTCTTATCTTAAAATGAAATTTTCGGGAGCCGTAAATACAAAGTTAATAAATACTATTATAGATGAATCGGATTTATCCGCTATTATAGCTGATTTAAAAGCGTTTAGAACGCAAGTTGTCGGTATCAGGGCCTTATCCATGTGCAAGGATTATTTTTATAAACTGGCTGACAAAATAAAAAGCGAAATTGAAGGTATAAAAGTATACGCCGGGGGCCCTTTTATTTCATCAGAGCCTTATAAGGTATTGTCTGAAAGCATGGTGGATGGGATTATAGTAGGCGAGGGGGAGGAGGCGTTTGCGGAAATAATAGGGGCGTTATTGAAATCACAGCCGCTTGAATCCATAAAGAATTACGGATACAGGAAGAAGAACGGAGAAATTATAATAAATGGCCAACGCGATTTTATCAAAGACATCAATGAACTGCCTTTTCCTGATTATTCTATAATTGACATAGAAAAGTACAGCAGGGTGATAAGCTATGGCTACACCATAAGAAAGCAGGCAATGCTTTTGACATCCAGAGGGTGCCCGTTCGGCTGTAAGTATTGCTTTAATTTTTTAGGAAGGTTATTTCGACCAAGAAGCCCTGAAAATGTGTTTGAAGAAATTAAATATCTTCATGAAACTTACGGGATAGGGGATTTCTTTATCGTTGACGATACTTTTAATATTCAAAAGCAGAGGTCTGCGGATTTGCTGGAATTGATTATTTCCTGGGGGGTTAAGATAAGGCTGTATTTTACAAGTGGGCTAAGGGGGGATATTCTTGATAGGGATTTAATAGACCTGATGGTTAAGGCAGGCACTATATGGGTATCTTTCGGCGTAGAAAGCGTAAATAAAAGGATTCAAAAATTAATCGGAAGAACTGCTAATGTTAAAAAACTGGAAGATGCTATAAAATATTGCTGCGATAAAGAGATCATGGTGGGAATTTTCTTTATGGTATGCTTTCCGACAGAAACAGTTGAAGAAGCAATGGAGACCATAAACTTTGTAAAAAGTTTAAAGAGAGTCACCATGCCTTATTTTTTTGGGGTAAGGTATTTTCCGAAAACAGAATTGTTTGATATAGCAGTTAAAGAAAACATTATCACTGATAAACTAATGGCTTCTATTTATATGCCATACCACGATACTACAGGATTAGAAACCCCGACCATGCCTAACCTTGAGTTTAAAAAATTATTTATGTGCTATTTAAAAGAAATATTTCTCGATAAAGAACGGTTGTACCATGCTTTGTCTATACAAGAGAAATATTTGTCTAAAGAGGAGCTGGGGTATGTGTACAGTTCTATACTGCGCAGAAAAATAACGTCTCCCAGGGAAGACCTGAAGGCTTTTCTGGTTAATCGAGGGATATGATTAAAAAGTTAAAGGATTTACTATCTCTAATATTGGATGTGCCTATTGAAGCCATAAAGGACGATTCAGGGCCTCATAACATTGATACATGGGATTCTTTTAACGGGTTATTGATAGCCTCGGAGCTTGAAAGGGTATTCAATGTAAAATTTACAATGGATGAGATTGTTTCCGTGAAAACAGTAAAGGACATTAAGGAGGCATTGGAACGGTACGGCGTCAAAATGACAGAAGATGATTAAAAAAGCCAATGTATTTGAATATAGGGATATCCATGTGGGCCAAAAAGCGGAGTTTTCTATTGTTGTTACTGAGGAGATGGTAAATAAATTTGCAGAGCTTACAGGTGATTTTAATCCACTGCATACAGATGAAAAATACGCGGGGCAGACTAAATTTAAAGGAAAACTTGCGCATGGAATGCTTGCCGCTTCATTTTTTTCAACGCTTGTAGGCATGTATTGTCCAGGAGAAAAAAATCTGTACCTATCTCAAAATTTGCAGTTCAAGTCTCCTTTAAGGGCCAATGACCCTATTAAAGTTGTAGGAGAAATTACGCAAAAGGTGGACAGCTTAAAAATAATTTCTATCAAAACAACGATATATAATGAAAAGAATAACAGCATAATAATTAACGGAGAAGCAAAGGTGATGGTAAGGGAGGATGCGTGAAGGCGTTGTATTATTATGATTCCATGTCTATTACCCGTGAAGGCATAGAGGACGCGTTTAAAAAATCAGGTTTGAGAAACGGAGATGTGGTAATGGTGCATTCCGATGTAGGGCGTTTTGGAAGATTAGGCGATATTCATAATAGAGAAAATTTTCTTGATTCTATATTGGACGCATTTTTGAATGTCTTAGGGAAAAAGGGGACGCTGATAGTTCCGACGTTTACGTATAGCTTTTGCAATAACAAGGTTTTTGATGTCAGAAACACGCCTTCTACAGTGGGCATTTTTACGGAACACGTTAGAAGAAAAAACAGGGCAGTGAGAAGTGCGGAACCGATTTTTTCCTGCGCAGGAATAGGCAGGCATGCTAAAAAATTACTTGAGAAGGTAGGCAATGAATGTTTTGGCGAGGATTCCCTGTTTGACAGGCTGCATAAAATAGACGGGAAATTAATGCTATTCGGCAGGCCTTTTGACATCACCTATACGCATTATGTTGAAAAGGCGTTTGGTGTAAAATACAGGTTTGATAAGATTTTTTCTGGAATGATAATAAACGGAAGCGGCAAATCGTATTTTTCAGAATTTTGTTATTTCGCGCGCTACCTTGACAGGAATGTTAATTATAAAATGGAATACCTGGGAAATGAATTGTTCAAAAGAGGCCTTTTAAAAAAGGTCGGGTTGGGTCATAGCAGCATATTGTTATGCAGGGCGAAAGACGTATTTAATGTAGGCATTGAAATGTTGAAGAATAACAAATATGCTTTTTTGGCAAATATACAGGATAGGATAAATGATGTTAAAAATAATTGAGGATTTGTGGTTTAAGAGGCGGGACCTGATTTCAGATGGATACGATGAGTCCCTGGCTTACCTTTCAAAAATCATTCCATTCAAGACCCATGAAATCCCGACCGGGACTAAGTGCTGGACATGGGTTGTTCCTGAGAAATGGGCAGTAAAAGAAGCGTATATAGAGGATTTAAACGGCCACAGGCTTCTTGAATTGAAAGATCACCCTTTGCATGTAGTTTCCTATTCTTTGCCTGTGGATAAGGTTGTTACAAAAGAAGAGCTGATGAAACACTTGCATACAAACCCTAAAAGGTCAGGGGCTATTCCTTTTGAATTCAAGTATTATGAAAAGGATTGGGGTTTTTGCATCCAGCATGACAAGCTAAAGGATTTTACGCAAGATAAATATAAGGTTTTTATTGATTCAAGATTTGAAAAAGGGACGCTAAAGGTCGGTGATTATACTATTAAAGGAGAGACTGATGACATAATAGTTTTAGCCGCTCATCTCTGTCATCCGGCCATGGTGAATGATGACCTGACAGGAGTTTCCGCGCTTGTAGAAATTGCCAAAAAATTGAGCGAGATAAAAAGGCATTATACTTATAAGATACTGCTTGTCCCTGAAACAATAGGCTCTATAGCGTATTTAAGCCGGAATGAGAATATTATCCCGAAATTGAAATTTGGCATCTTTGTGGACATGCTAGGCAATAATAATATTCACGCCCTTCAGTTGAGCAGGCAGGGAGATACCAAATTAGACAGGATTGCCAGGTATGTAATGAAAAGAAAATTAAAAAGCTTCAGGGAAGGTACTTTCAGGAAAATCGCAGGAAATGATGAGATGGTGTTTAACGGGCCAGGCGTGAATATGCCCATGATATCTATTACTAGATTTCCTTACCCGGAATATCATACCAGCGATGATAATCCCGGCATTATTTCAAAGGAAAATTTAACCGAATCTAAAGATTTGATCTTAGAAATTCTCAATATCCTTGACAGCGATTATATCCCTAAAAGGAAATTTAAAGGCCCTGTATTTTTATCCGGATATGGGTTATGGGTTAACTGGAGAGTTAATAAAAAATTGAATCAGGATATGGAACAGATTATGCTTAGGCTCGAAGGAGATAAAAGCGTATTTGACATAGCAGAGGAACTAGATCTGGAATTTACTGATGTCTTAAAATATATAGATAAATTTAATGAAAAAGGGCTGATCATAAAAATATAAGGATATAACAGGTTATGGCTAAGAAGGTTATGGTATCGAAGTCCTCTTATGGCGTTGAATTTAAGTATATGATTGACTATAAGATGGAACAGAAAAGAATAGATTCTTTTATCAATAAAAGAAAGACTGTCGTGGTACAAGGCTTGGGATTCGTCGGTTCTGCAATGGTTGCCGCTCTTTGTAATGCAAGAAATAGTGACGGATTATTGTATAACGTTATAGGTGTTGATTTGCCAGATCAAAAGAATTATTGGAAAATAGCCATGGCAAATATCGGTAAGTCTCCAATAGTATCTTCGGATGTCGAATTAGATATTGCTTACAAAAATGCTTATAAAAATAAAAATCTTATGGCCACTTATAGTGAATACGCGTACTCAAAGGCGGATGTGGTTATAGTAGATATAAACTTTGATATTAAGAAGAAAAAAATAGGAAATCCGCATGGCTGTTTTTTCGGTCTTGAAGAATATAAAACAGCTATATCGATAATCGCTGAGAATATAAAAGAAAATACAATTGTTATAATAGAAACTACTGTCCCTCCTGGAACTACGGAGAGTATTATTTTTCCTATATTTAAAAATTGTTTTTCAAAGAGAGGTTTGGATATAAATAAATTATATCTAGGGTATGCATTTGAAAGGGTGATGCCTGGTTTGGATTATCTGAGCTCTATTTCTAATTTTTACAGGGTTTATTCAGGGGTAAACAGAAAGTCTAAAGAAAATATCAGGCAATTTCTAGGAACATTTATCAATACAAAAGACTACCCGTTGTTTGAGATGGATTCGCCTGCTGCAGCAGAGATGGCAAAGGTACTTGAGAATTCTTTTAGGGCCATGAATATTGCTTTTATACAGGAGTGGACTGAATACGCCCAGAAAGCGGAAGTTAATCTTTTTGAGGTAGTAGACAGTATAAGAAAAAGGCCGACTCATAAAAATATTATGTTGCCTGGATTTGGAGTCGGAGGGTATTGCCTGACAAAAGATCCCTTATTGGCAGATTGGTCGTATGCCAATTTATTCAAAGGAAAAAACAGGCTTCGAATATCACTTGAGGCAGTATCCATAAATGATTTAATGCCAATGTACGCTTTTTCGTTGTTGAAAGATAAAATAGGCAGCCTAAAGGGAAGAAGCGTAACCATTATGGGCATTAGCTATAAGAGCGATGTATCTGATACAAGAAACTCTCCCACAGAACTTTTTTATGATAAATGCGTGGAGGAGGAGGCGACGATATTTTTGCATGATTCAATAGTTTCTTTCTGGCAGGAGAAAAATATCGATATAGATCGCAATATCAATAATTTGAAAAATAAAAATCATGATATAGTGGTTTTTGCGGTTTGCCATAATGATTATTCGAATATGTCCGCCGGGGACATATTATCTATTTTTAAAGGCGTAAAGGTTATAGTAGACGCGAATAATATTTTTAATGATGAAAAGGCAAGCGAATTATCGAAAAAGGGAATAATTATAATAGGTGTAGGAAAAGGGCATTGGGGAAAATTTAAAGGCAATGAATAAAATTCTTATAACTGGCGGAGCGGGATTTATAGGATATTTTTTAGCTAAGAGATTGTCAGAGGACAGTAATAATTATATTACTATACTAGACAACTTATCTCGGGGAAAAATGGATCTTGATATGGAGAGGTTGGTGGAGAAAGAAAATGTAGAATTTATACAGGCGGATTTGACAGATCAGAAAATGTTTCTTAATCTTTCCAATAATTATAATTATATATATCATTTTGCCGCTATAATTGGAGTAAAAAATGTTTTAAAAGATCCTGACAAGGTTTTACGCGTAAACGCTGTTTCTACGCTGAATGTATTTGAGTATGCTAAAAAAATAAAAGACATTAAAAGAGTATTTTTTTCATCTACCAGCGAAATATATGCAGGTACACTGAAACGTTTCACTATCAGTATCCCCACGGGCGAAGACGTGCCATTAGCTATAGAGGATATCTCGGCATACAGGACCACATATGCGTTAAGCAAGATGTATGGAGAGTCAATAGCGTTGGTTTACGCTAAAAAGTATGGCATTGCTGTAACCATAGGAAGGTTTCACAATGTTTATGGTCCGCGAATGGGATTTGATCATGTAATACCAGAAACCTTTATTAAGATTAACAAAAGCAATAAAGTTGATGTTCCATCGCAAAATCATACAAGAGCGTTCTGTTTTATACATGATGCCATAGAAGCTACCATTAAGGCATGTACAAGCGAAAATACTAAAAATGAAATATTACATATAGGAAATCCCAAAGAAGAAATCAGCATAAAAGAACTTGTTTTAAAGATAGCGCATATTATGGATAAAAAAATTACAATTAACGAGCTATTGGATACCCCTGGTTCTCCGGTAAGACGGTGTCCAGATACATCGAAAGTAGAAAGATTAACCGGATACAGCCCTGTTATCCTGTTGGAAAAAGGGATTCTGGATACATATAAATGGTATAAAGAGCATTTGGATGCTGTTAGCGTGAGGTAGGATTAATATGGAATTAGATGCCCCCAATGTGGGAAGTATTGAAAAGCGATTTATTAATAAGGCGATTGATAGTGGTTATGTGTCTACCTTCGGCCCTTTTATTACGGAATTTGAAAATGTTTTTGCCTGGTATTTACGCATAAGTAAAGCTGTTTCTACTCAGAGCGGGACGGAAGCAATCCACATCGCTTTACATGAACTCGGGATCGGTAAAGGAGACGAGGTGATTGTCCCGGCTTTAACTTTTATTGCAACGGCAAACCCTGTTGTGTATACAGGAGCAAAGCCTGTTTTTGCGGATGTTGATATAAAAACATGGAATATCGACCCCGAAGAGATAGAAAAACGTATAACCAAAAAAACAAAGGCAATAATTCCTGTTCATTTTTATGGCAATCTTTGTGACATGGATAGGATAATAAAGATAGCTAAAAAATATGATCTTTTCATAATAGAAGACGCGACAGAAAGCTTGGGCGCAAAATATAAAGGTAAGTATGCGGGGACACTCGGAGACTTAGGATGTTTTAGTTTCAACGGAAATAAGATTATTACGACAGGCGGAGGAGGAATGGTTGTAGGCAGGAATAATAAAAGATTAGAGCATATAAAATTTTTAGTAAATCAGGCAAGGGATGGATCAAGAGGATATTATCATCCTGAAGTAGGATTTAACTACAGGATGACGAACATAGAGGCGTCTTTAGGACTTGCTCAGATGAAAAGATTGAAAGAATTTTTAAAGAAGAAAAAAAGATTTAATGATATATACAGGAAAGAACTAGGAGGTGTCAAGTTTATCTATTTTCAAGAAGAATATAAAGGCGCGGAAGCTTCATGGTGGCTTTCGTGTATTAGATTTGATAAAGATATAAATATAGGGTCTTTACAGGCAGAATTAAAAGATAAAAAAATTCCCACAAGAAGAATTTTTACGCCTTTAACGGAATTCCCACCTTATAAAAGAGAAAAAAAGACATATAGAAATTCTTATGAGATATATGAAAAAGGCTTATGTCTGCCAAGCTCGACGCTTAATTCAGAAGATGATGTGTATTATGTTTGCGATACATTAAAGCAATTATTGCGAGGATATTAAAATGAAAGAAAATATTATATTGATAGGCGGAGGGGGACACTGCAAAGCATGTATAGATGTTATAGAATCTGAAGATAGGTTTAGGATAGCCGGTATAGTCGATATAAAAGAAAAACTGCATCAAAAAGTTTTAGGATATGAAATAATAGCCTGCGATGAAGATCTTGGGGATCTGGTTAAAACATATAGAAATTTTTTAATAGCCATTGCCCAGATAAAAAACCCTGGTAAAAGAGTGGAAAAATTTAAACAGTTAAAAAAAATAAAGGCATGTTTGCCTGTGATTGTTTCTCCCCTGGCGTACATTTCAAAACATGCTGATATCGCAGAAGGCACCATTGTATTGCATGAAGCATTTATAAATTCAGGCGCTAAGATAGGCAAAAATTGCATAATCAATACAAATGCTATTGTAGAACACGATGTTATCATAGAGGATAATTGTCACATATCTACTGGTAGTATTGTAAATGGAGAAAGTTGTATCCAAGAAAGAACATTTATAGGAAGTAACAGCGTGATAGGGAATAATGTCAATATAGCTAAAAATACTGTAGTAGGGGCAGGTTCTGTTGTCGCAAGGTCAATTGATGAATCGGGCATCTATGCGGGGAATCCTGCAAAGAGGTTGCATGAAAATGGATAAAGTGTTTATTATAGCCGAGGCCGGAGTCAATCATAATGGAAGCGTTGATATTGCGAAGAGGATGGTGGATGCGGCAATAGAAGCAGATGTTGACGCTATAAAATTTCAGACGTTCAAGGCAGAAAAGATTATAACTAAATCTGCGCCAAAAGCCGAATATCAGAAAGATACAACAGACAAGGAAGAATCTCATTTTGATATGATAAAAAAACTGGAATTGGATATGAAAGCGCATTTAGAAATTTTGGATTATTGCAAGAAAAATAAAATAGCATTTCTTTCGTCGCCTTTTGATTCAGAAAGTATAGATTTACTTGATAAATTAGGGCTTAATCTTTTTAAGATTCCCTCGGGAGAGATAACAAATCTGCCTTATATTAGAAAGATAGGAAGTCTTAAAAAAGAAATTATACTATCGACTGGCATGTCTGATTTAAAGGAAATAGAGAATGCATTAAATATTTTGGAAGCATTCGGCACACCAAAGGGAAGAATAACAGTTTTACATTGTAATACAGAATACCCTACTCCCATTGAAGATGTAAATTTGCAGGCTATGGTTACTATGAAAGATACCTTTGGAGTTAATGTGGGGTATTCTGATCATACCTGCGGTATAGAAGTTTCGATTGCGGCAGTGGCTATGGGAGCAAGTGTCATAGAAAAGCACTTTACTCTTGATAAAAATATGCAAGGACCTGATCATAAGGCCTCTTTGGAACCTGATGAGTTGAAGGCAATGACAAAAGCAATAAGGAATACGGAAAAGGCCATGGGCGATGGTGTAAAAAGAGCATCGCAGTCAGAATTGAAAAACAAAGTTGTTGTCCGTAAAAGTATAGTTGCATCAAGAGGCATTATAAAGGATGAGATATTTACTGAAAAAAGCATTATTCCTAAAAGGCCGGGATCAGGCATAAGCCCTATGGAGTGGGATAATATTATCGGCAAGAAAGCCAAAAGAAACTTTAATGAAGGTGAGATGATAGAACTATGAAAAGAAATATTTGTGTAGTGACGGGCTCTAGAGCAGAATATGGGCTTTTGAGACCGTTGTTAGAAAAAATAAAAAATACCAACGGATTAAAGTTGAGTCTTATTGTTACTGGAATGCACTTGTCTTCTGACTTTGGATTAACTTACAAAGAAATAGAAAGAGATGGATTTTGCATAGATGAAAAAGTCAACATATCTATTGTTTCCGATACGCCTTTAGGGGTTTCAAGGTCAATGGGGCTAGCTATGCGAGGTATTTCAAGAGCTTATGAAAGGATCAAACCAGATATTGTAGTTATGCTTGGAGACAGGTTTGAGATTTTTAGCGCAGCTTCCGCAGCGCTTATAGCAAGAATACCCGTTGCTCATATTCATGGCGGAGAGATTACGGAAGGCGCATTCGATGATGCTATGAGGCATTCTATAACCAAAATGAGTCATTTGCATTTTACTTCAACTGAGGAATACAGAAAAAGAGTTATTCAATTGGGAGAACAGCCAAATAGGGTATTTAATGTAGGGGCAATAGGATTGGACAATATTAACAAAATAAAGTTATTGTCAAAAGCGACACTGGAAAAGAAGTTGAACTTAAAATTTAATAAACATAATTTATTAGTTACTTTTCATCCTGTTACCTTAGAGAATAATACTTCAAAGATACAGTTTAATAATTTATTAAAAGCATTAGATAGGTTAAAAGATACTTATATTATTTTTACAAAATCAAATGCCGATACATACGGCAGGATAATCAATAAAATGATTGATGAATATGTATCAAGAAAGTCTGATAAAGCTATTTCATTTACTTCAATGGGTCAATTAAAGTATCTTTCAACAATGCAATTTGTCGATGCTGTGGTAGGAAATTCATCAAGCGGGATCATAGAAGCGCCTAGTTTTAAGATAGGCACTATAAATATAGGAGATAGACAAAAAGGTAGAATCAGGGCAAAAAGCATTATAGATTGTGCTCCAATACAAAAGGATATAAACAGGGCATTTGGTAAATTATATTCTAAAAAATTCCAGGATTCCCTTAGAAGCGTAAAGAATCTTCATGGTAACAGCGGATCCGCGAAAAAAATAACCGAGATATTAAAGAGCTATAACTTAAAAGATATAATTAAAAAACATTTTTTTGATGTAAATTTTGAATTTTAACAGGTAAGAGAGGAAGCTAAAATGGTCACAAAAACCTTAAGAGAGAAGACGCTTGAGAAGCAGATCGCTATTCAACCAAAAGATGTAAAATTTTGCAAAAGATGTGTTATGTCAAACCAGAGACCGCGGATTGTTTTTGATGAGGAAGGGGTCTGTAGCGCATGCAGGTATGCAGATGAGAAGAAAAACACAATAGACTGGAAAACGCGAGAGAACGAATTGCTAAAACTACTGGATAAGCATCGCAGAAATGACGGTCAGTGGGATGTATTGGTGCCTTGTAGCGGAGGCAAAGATGCCTCTTATGTGGCTCATCAATTAAAGCATAGATATGGTATGCACCCTTTGACAATAACATGGGCTCCTTTGAAATATACTGACATAGGATTTTCTAATTTGCAAAATTTTATAAATTCCGGATTCAACAATCTTCTTGGTTCTTCAAGCGGAAAGTTACAGCGCAAGCTTGCAAGGGTGGCTTTTGAAGAAGTAGGAGATCTCTTTTTACCATTTATCTATGGACAAATGTGTTTTCCTTTTCACATGGCCTTAAGATTGGGAATAAAGCTTGTATTTTATGGCGAAAATGGCGAAGCTGAATATGGTGGTAATCCTAAAAATAATAATAGATCATATATGCCTTTAGAAGATTGGGCAGAGGCTTATTGGAAAGGCACAGCAATAGATAATCTCATAGATTACGCGTTGAAAAACAAAGATTATTTTAGCAAAAAAGATTTTGATAGTTCGGATCTAATTTTATACCGGCCGCCATCTATTGAAGAGCTTAAACTTGCTAACATACAGATGCATTGGTATTCTTATTATCATAAATGGATCCCCCAGGAGAACTATTATTATTCTTCACAGAACACAGGGTTTAAAGCTAATCCTGAGCGTTCCGAAGGAACTTATTCTAAATATGCCAGTTTAGATGATAAAACAGACGGATTTCACTATTATATGGCTTTTATAAAATTCGGTATAGGCAGGGCAATGTCTGATGCTGCTCATGAAATCAGAGATGGGCATATTACCAGGGATGAAGGAGTCAACCTTGTAAGGCGTTATGATGGAGAGCTTCCGAAAAAATATTTTAAGGAAACCTTGGAATATCTTGATTTAACTGAAGATGATTTTTGGAATGTTGTTGATAGTTTTAGACAGCCGCATTTATGGGTAAAAGCAAACGGAAAATGGAAGCTGAAGCACCAAGTTTCTTAAGAGACAAAACTATGAATTTAGGAGTTATTTGTTTGACAGGAGGCAGTGTATTATATGACAAAAAAGAATAATCCCAAAAAAATGAGAGAAAATATCAATTTATTCTTGGTCAATAAAAGGCTTACCATAAAAGATGCCATGAAAAGAATGGATCAGGCAGGTGAAAAAATTTTATTTCTCGTAGATAAAAACATGAGGCTATTAGGCTCTTTAACGGACGGGGATATGAGAAGATGGATACTGAACGAAGGAGTCTTATCCGAAAAAATAGATAAAGTGTTCAATTCTAATCCTTTTTTCGTCAAGGAAGATTATGATTTAGAAGCAGTGAAGGATCTCATGATCAAAGAAAAAATAGAATGGTTACCTGTAATAGACAGAAAACGTAGAGTAATCGATATACTTTTTTGGGAAGATATTTTTCAGAAAAAGAAAAAAAATGGAAACAATTTAAATATACCTGTTGTAGTAATGGCAGGAGGAGAAGGATTGCGTCTAAATCCTTTTACAAGGATATTGCCTAAACCCCTGATTCCCATAGGGGAAGATCCTGTAAGCAAGATAATCATGGATCGTTTTAGCGGATTTGGGTGTAAGAATTTTTATATGATTTTATGCTATAAATCTGAGATGGTTAAGACTTATTTCAGCAACGTAAGAAAGGGTTATGAAATTAACTATATTCAGGAAAAGAAACCTCTTGGCACTGCAGGAGGGTTACAGTTTTTACCTAAAGACATAGCTGAGGATTTTTTTGTTACAAATTGCGATGCTATTATCAAGGCGGATTACAGTGACATATACAGATTTCACAAAGAAAAAAGACACGATATAACATTAATCGCTTCAATGCAGCACTTAAAGGTGCCATATGGAGTCGTTGAAATTGATAATCCGGGATCTTTGAAGAAGATAGTTGAAAAACCGGAATATGATTTTCTGGCAAATACAGGCATGTATGTTTTAAGTAAAAAAGTTTTAGATTTTATTCCTAAGAATAAAGTTTTCCATATTACGGATTTGATCCATGCTATTAAAAAAGCGGGAAGAAATGTCGGAGTTTATCCTGTATCTGGAAAATCGTGGATGGATGTGGGGCAGTGGGAGGAGTACAGAAAGACGTTGACGGAATTTAATGAATGGGTGAAAACATGATTCAAGGGAAAAAGGTTTTATCTTTAATTTCAGCAAGAGGGGGCTCAAAGAGGTTACCCGGAAAGAATATTAGAGACATTGCCGGAAAACCTCTTATTGCTTGGACAATTGAACAGGCGAAGAACAGCAAATATATAGACAGGGTAATTGTTTCAACGGATGATAGGAAAATATCCGAGGTGGCGACAAGGTATGGCGCAGATATGCCATTTTTAAGGCCATGGGAATTAGCGAAAGATGATAGCAAGGGGATTGACGTTGCTGTACATGCTATAGAATGGATGGAAAAAAACAATACCCCGTATGATTTATTAATATTGCTTCAGCCTACTTCTCCTCTTAGGAGATCAGTGGATATAGATAAAGCGATAGAGTCTATATTTTTAAAAAATGCCAGTGCTATTGTTTCAGTTTGTGAAACAGAACACCATCCTTTTTGGGCAAATATTTTGCCCGAGAATGGATGTATGAAAAATTTTTTGGATAAACGAATAGTTAATAAAAATAGACAAGAATTACCGTTGTTTTATAGATTAAACGGCGCAATTTATATTGCCTATGCGGATTACATAAAATCACATAAGACTTTTTTTGGCAATAAAACCTATGCTTATATAATGCCGACAGAGAGATCAGTAGATATTGATTCTGAAATAGATATTAAATTTGCAGAATTTTTATTATATGATAAATATTTCACAAAGAAGGGAACAAATGATTAAAAGAGTAATTTTTCTTATCGAGTCGCCTTTTAATTTAAGAGATTATAAGCGATTTGGAATTGAAATACTAGAGAAAGATGGATTTTATGTAGAAGTGTGGGATTTAAGCCCTCTTTTATACTCTAGTTTTTCAAAGATATACTCGCCTCCTGATGCATTTAAGTATGAAAAATTGACTATATTAGATAATAAGGTTGAAATGTGTGACAAATTATCCAATTTATCACACAGTGATTTTGTTATAAATTTTATAGCTTATAATTTTAAAGGCCTTGAAATTTACAGGGCACTAAGCAAATCATCTGCAGATTACGCGGTTTGTCATATTAATATCATTCCGATATCTAAAATTAGCAAGTCTACAATATCTTCTAAATTGCTGAAAGTAATTAAGCAATTGGCCAGCATAAGATATCCTAGCGTTTGGAAAAGACTATTTATGAAGTTACCACCGCGTTGTATTGGAGTAAGAGCACCCAAGTTGATCCTGCTTGGAGGAAATAAGTGCGCTGATAATCATTATCCTGCTGATAAGCATACTGAAAATATACAGATTCATTCTTTAGATTATGATTTATATTTAGAAAATAAAAACAATATTTTTGCAGAGAAACCTGTTGCTGTTTTTTTGGATGAATTTCTTCCTTTTCATTCTGATTTTATCCTAATGGGCAGGCCTTCACCGGCTAAACCGGAAATATATTATAAATTACTTAATGATTTTTTTGATATCGTAGAAAAGGAAACAGGGCTTGAAGTGGTTATAGCAGCTCATCCAAGGTCGACTTATGAAAACTTCCCTGATTATTTTAATGGCAGGAAATGCATAAGAGGTAAGACGGTAGAGCTCACAAGGGATTGCAAGTTAATTTTGACTCATTGCAGTACGTCTCTTAATTTTGCCAATCTTTTTTATAAGTCTATTATTTTTATCACTTATTCAGATATAGATAGTTCTTATGAAGGTTGTCAGATCAAGATGACTGCCAAATGCTATGGAAAAAGACCTATTTTTATAGATAAAGACAGACAAATTGATTTTCAGAAAGAATTTTTAGTGAATAAAAATTGTTATGACAATTTTCGGCGAGAACATATAAAAGCAGACAATAGTGAGGATTTGTTGTTTTGGCAGATAGTTTCAAATAGGTTAAAGAAGATGTAAGGTTGTAATTATCAATAAGGAGGGAATACTTATGTTTAATAACAAAGCTGTATTAATAACAGGCGGAACAGGGTCGTTTGGAAAAAAGTTTACGGAAATAGTGCTTAAAAAATATAAGCCTAAGAAAGTAATAATTTACAGCAGGGACGAATTTAAGCAGTATGAGATGCAAAAGCATTTTAAAGAATATAAAAACATAAGATTTTTTATAGGGGATGTAAGAGACAAGGATAGGTTGCTTGTTGCTTTTCAAGGTGTTGATTTCGTAGTGCATGCTGCTGCGCTTAAGCATGTTCCTGCGATGGAATATAATCCTGCAGAAGCAGTGAAGACTAATACCCTTGGCGCGATGAATATCATAGATGCTGCGGTAGAGCGTTGCGTAAAGAAAGTAATAGCATTAAGTACTGATAAGGCCTGTAATCCTATCAATCTTTACGGTGCGACCAAGCTATGTTCGGATAAGTTGTTTATCGCCGGGAATGCTTATTCAGGAAAAGCAGATACCAGATTCAGCGTTGTCAGATATGGTAATGTAATGGGGAGCAGAGGCAGTGTCATACCATTTTTTACCGAGAGCGTAAAAAGTGGAGTTATTCCGATAACAGATGATAGGATGACACGTTTCCTGATCACGCTTGAGCAATCTGTAGAGTTTGTTATCAAGTGTTTTAGCTTGATGCACGGAGGCGAACTTTTTGTGCCAAAGATTCCGAGCACGAAGATCATAGATTTAGCCAGAGCTATCGGGCCTAGATGCAAGATAAAGTCAGTCGGCATAAGACCAGGTGAGAAACTTCACGAAGTCATGGTTTCAGAAGATGATGCAAGGAATGCAATGGAATTTAAAGATTATTATATAGTAAAGCCCAGTTTTCCCTGGTGGAAAGATAAGAATCATTCGGGAGGGAAAAGAGTACCGGATGGTTTTAGGTACGCCAGTAATAATAATAAAGATTGGCTTAAGGGCGAGAGGTTAAAGAAATTTTTGAACCTGACATAAAAGGCATAGATATGAAAAGATTTATCCCATACGCGAGACAGTCAGTGGACTCTGACGATATAAAAGCGGTTGCAGATGTTCTGAGATCTGATTATCTGACGCAAGGTCCGAAGGTGCATGAATTTGAAAAAAAGGTAGCGGACTATTGCGGCGCAAAGTATGCCGTAGCTTTGAATTCAGGCACGTCAGCTTTACATGCGGCATGTTTTGTATCAGGCATTAAGCAGGGGGATGAGGTCATAACATCACCGATAAGTTTTGCGGCATCAAGCAATTGCGTTTTGTATTGCGGTGGTACGCCGAAATTTGTGGATATACTTGAAGATACTATAGCGATAGATCCTTGTGAGATTCAAAAGGCAATAACAAAAAGGACAAAAGCCATCATCCCTGTGGATTTTGCAGGGCATCCTGCGGAATTGAATGAGATAAAAAGAATTGCTTCTAAGTACGGGCTTGTGGTTATAGAAGACGCTGCCCACGCGTTAGGCGCAGAGTATAGGGGTAATAAAACAGGCTGTGGAAAATATTCAGATATGACGATTTTGAGTTTTCACGCGGTAAAACATATAACCACAGGCGAAGGCGGAATGGTACTGACCAATAGAAAAGACCTGTATGATAAATTGGTCATGTTCAGGACACATGGTATCACACGCGATAAAAAGATGCTGTTAGATAAGAATAAGCCTGAATGGTTTTATGAGATGCAGTTTCCCGGTTTTAATTACAGGATTGCGGATATCCAGTGCGCTCTGGGATTGAGCCAGATGGAGAAACTTGATTCTTTTGTGAAAATGCGAAGAAAGATAGCAGGTTTGTATAAAGAGAGTTTCAGTGATATCAACGATATTACCTGTTTGACTGAGAGGAAATACGCTAAATCGAGCTGGCATATTTTTCCTGTGTGTATAAAGAGGAATAGGGATATGGTTTTTGACAGGCTCAGGCGCAGAGGCATAGGAGCAAATCTTCATTATATCCCGATCTATCTGCACCCGTATTATAAAAAGTTGGGATATAAGAAAGGGCTGTGCCCTAAAGCAGAGGGGTATTATAAAAAAACAATAACCCTGCCTCTCTATCCAGTTATGTCTATTAATCAGGTTGAAAGAGTAATTAACGCTGTTAAAGATGCTGCAAATAGCTTATGAAAATTTTGTTAATTAAGGATTTAATGATGGAATTAAATTCAAAACATTACAGCTCTGTTGAAACACAAAAGCGGCCGGAATATCTCGAGTGGGCTGGTTCAAATATAGCTGATATGGCTAATGAATTTGTTCAAAAAAATAAGTTACTGGATTCATATTTTATTAAAGGAATGAACAGGATTTTTAGAACCAGCCGTTTTGAACTTTTATTAAAAAGGTGGATAGTGGCTTATTTATGGGATTTTTTCAGCATGCTGGATGATTTTTTATCATATCATTCACAATTAAACGAGGAATTAGTTTTAGAAGACATGCCTTTAAGCAGATTTGGAATTATGAAATATTATTCCAGATTCGGTTTAATGTCTAAGATAAAATGGAAAAAACAGGCAAATTTATTGCAGAAAATTTTCAGCATTTCGCTGAAATCTTTAAGTATTTTTTATCTTAGCTTATCTAAAGGATTGAGGATATATGGGAAAAGAAAACAATACAAAGTAATGCGCGAAGCAATATGGGGCTTATATGATACTGGCGGAAATTATCTTCACGACGATTTTTTTATAGACGACAATAAGATTAAAAAAGAAGAGTTTCTTTTATTTTCAAGAGGGATTCCTAAGGAGAAGGGCAGGCTGAAAGGATATCATGATGCAAAAAAATCCCCTTATGCCCATTTCGATCTCTCATCCTTGCCATTAGGAATCAACTCTTTTTTATCGCGAATAATTCCTAAATATATTATTTCAGCCAGTATTGCATTATTTAAAGAAATGTATTCCAGTAACTTTTCGTTGTATTGGAGCGTTTATCTGTCTTTTATATACAGCGCCATGCCATATGAAAAAGTATTTTCTAATTATGAGGTAGTTTCTGAGTTAGGGCATAATTATTTTTCTGCCGGTCATATTGCAGAGGCAATTATATGCGAGAATTATGGTACAAAATACTATTTAATGCACTTGTCTGACCACGCCGTATCTATAAATAAGTTTCTATTTTCATACTTAGGGTGCGATGGTCTTTTGTTGTGGGGCAAAGCGCATGCTGAAGATGCAATAATCGATGATAAAATTTTGAAACCTATGGGGTATGTTTTTAAAAAATTTATCAAAGAGGCGATTATTAACAGAGACAAGGTTATAAACGAGATAGGCATAAAGGTAAAAGGTAAGGTAATAACTTTTTTTGACGAAAGCTTTGGCGGCAGGTGCAAGATGACAGGGGATAATTATGTAACGTTCTGGGATACAGCATTAAGGCTGGCGCAACAAACAGAAAGAGATAATGTCATATTGATAAAGCCCAAAGATCTATCCAGAGCGGACAATCTATCAAGAAATCTGTTAGAGAAGTTTATTGATATAAAAAATAAGCTGGAAAAGATGGAAAATGTTCGTATCATAACTTCCGATAAGTGGTCTTTTATGGAGGTTATAGGAATATCCGATATAGTGGTGACGCAGGGCATGACCAGTTCAGCTACGATAGCTATCATTTGCGGGATTCAGGGCATGTATCTGGATCAGGCGCAATACGACCATCCATTTTCAAAGGCCTTTAAAGACGCGATAGTATTCGATAATCCAGAAAAAATACTGTTAATGATTCAAAAGATATTAATAGGCAAGGAAAACCCATTAAAAAATATTCCGGAGGGCACGTTAAGAGCTTTTGATGAATATCAGGATGAGAGAGGCATAGACCTGTTTCGGGATATTCTGTCAGGAAAAACTCGCAGGCGCGTTGGAGTCATTATTCAGGCCAGGATGGGCTCAACCAGATTGCCGGGAAAAGCAATGAGGCCCATATTGAATAAACCAATACTGGAAATTTTAGTAGAAAGGCTGCGAAGATGCAAAAAGACAGATTTGTTGAGCATTGCTACAACGATAAATAAGAATGATGATATTATTGAGGCCTTAGCCCGCAAGCTAAAAGTGGAGTGTTTTAGAGGCGACGAGGAAGATGTACTTGGTAGATATTACGAGGCAGCTAAGAAATATGGCTTAGACATAATTGTTAGAATTACTTCAGATTGCCCTTTAACAGATCCATCCCTGGTTGATGATGTGATAGTATATTATCTTGACAACCCACAGGTAGATTATGTGTCAAATGTTATAAACAGGACATATCCTCGGGGGTTTGATATAGAGGTGTTTAGTTTTCAAAGCTTAAAAAAGGCCTCAGAAAAAGCTGTTAAGCCGTATCAAAGGGAACATGTTACCCCTTTTATCTATGAAAATATGGGATGTCTTAATTATGAAGACGACAGGGATTCTTCAAAATACAGAGTTACAGTAGATACAGTAGAGGACTTTGAGTTAGTTTCGGCCATATACGATATTTTAAATAAAGGCGCTCAGTTTGGTTACAGGCAGGTTGTTGACCTGCTTGATTCAAGGCCGGATCTGGTTGCGCTTAATCAGTTTGTGGAGCAAAAAGCTGTAAAATGAAAATAGTTATTATTACTGAAGGCGGAAGAAACGTAGGATTTGGGCATATAACCCGTTGTTTAGGATTGCGCTCAGAACTTGAGAAGAAAAGAATAGAAGTTTGTTTCATAATAAATGATGATGTTAACGCAGCAGAAAAGATAAAAGGCAAGAATTTCAAAATATATAAAAATAATGAGGATATATTAAGATTAGTTAGAGGATCTGATTGCGCGATAGTCGATTCATATATATTAAACAAAGATGTTTATTTGGAAATCAAGAATTCAGTACGGCTTCTGGTCTCTATAGATGACAATAAAAGAATAGAATATCCACCTGGGATGGTTTTGAACGGAGCTGTTTACGCAAAAGACATGGGTTTTATAGAATCAGATGGTATAACTTATTTACTTGGTCCGGAATTCATGCCTATGCGGCAGGAATTTGTTAATATAGATAAAAAGAGCACAAAAGAAAACATCGAAAATATCCTTATTTCTTTTGGAGGCACTGATTTTAAAAATATGACATCTAAAGTAAAAGATTTTACATCAAAGATATTTCCTGATGCAACTATAAATACAATAGAAGGAGATAAGAAAATCGACTATGTTTTAAGACTGATGCAGGAGGCTGATATTGCTATTTCTGCGGGAGGTCAGACCCTTTATGAACTTGCAAGAGTAGGGACTCCTGCTCTTGGTGTGTGTGTTGCAGATAATCAGCTTAATAATTTAAAAGGGTGGGAAAAGATAGGTTTTTTAAAATTTTGCGGCTGGTATAACTTCGAGAATCTGTTTAAAAATATAGAAGATGCTTTATTGCATGTCACGAGTAAAGTAGTAAGGAAAGAAATGAAAAAATCAGGGCAGTCCCTTATTGACGGCAGAGGCGCAAAAAGGGTTGCTGAAAAAATAATAGGAGCATTAAATTGAAGACTATTAGAATAGGAAATAGAACCATAGGAGAAGGCCATCCTTGTTTTATTATTGCTGAGGCAGGAAGCAATCATGATAGAGAACTGGAGCAGGCATTTAAGCTCATAGATATCGCAAAGGATGCCGGAGCTGATGCCGTTAAATTCCAGACTTACAGCGCCGAGACTCTTTATTCCAAGAAGACCCCAAAGCCGGAATATTTAAGGAATAAAAATCTAAGCAGCAGAGATGAAACCTTATGGGATGTGATAAAAAAAATAGAAATGCCCAGGGAATGGCATATCAAACTTAAACAGTATTGTTTAAAAAGAGACATTATTTTTATGTCAACGCCTTTTGACTTGAAAGCCGTGGATGAGCTTGAGGCCGTGGATATTTTAGCGTATAAAATAGCTTCTTTTGAGATAACCCACTTGCCTTTGCTCGAGAAAGTTGGAAAAACAGGAAAACCGGTCATCTTGTCAACGGGGATGGCCGATATATCTGATATTAAAGATGCTTTAGATATTATTTATAAGACCGGGAATAAACAAGTAGCATTATTACATTGTGCAATAAATTATCCTCCAAGATATGAAGATCTGCACCTGAGGGCCATGGATACTATGAAAGAGATTTTTAAAGTGCCTGTAGGATTCTCAGATCATACTTTAGGTATAACTTCTGACATAGCCGCTGTTGCCAGAGGCGCGTGTATCATAGAGAAGCATTTTACCCTGGACAGAAAACTTCAAGGGCCTGACCATCCGTTTGCTTTGGAACCGCAGGAACTGAAAGATATGGTAGGGGCTATAAGGGATACTGAAAAATTTCTCGGTTCTCCTGAAAAGAAAAAGACTGAATCAGAAGAGGAATTATATCGGATAGGGAGGCGAAGCCTTGTGGCGGCCTGTAATATCCCTAAAGGTGTAAAAATAACCCGTGAGATGCTTGAAGTTAAAAGGCCTGGTTACGGCATAGCGGTAAAATCAATGAATGAATTGATAGGACGGGTTGCCGCGAAAAACATAGAAGAAGACGATATTCTGCAATGGGAGATGTTTTCTTAAATGACGGATTTAGTGCTTAGAAAAATAGAACAGTCTGACAGGGAAGATCTTTTTTCGTGGAGAAATGATAAAACCACAAGAGGGATGAGTTTTAATAAAAATTACATAAGCATCGAAAAACACAATATATGGTTCGAAAGGGTAATTGCAGATTCTAACAGGGTATTTTATATAGGAGAGATCAAGCCGCATCGAAAAATAGGTGTCATTCGTTTTGATAAGACCAAAGAGGGTTGTTATGAGATAAGTATAAATCTGGCATTGCAGTACCGCGGACAAGGATTAGGGAAGGTGTTTATAAGAGAAGCATGCATCAAGCTCATAAACGAAAAGACCGTGAAAGAGATCGCTGCTTCAGTAAAGACAGAAAATACTTCTTCTGTGAAATCTTTTAATAATGCAGGTTTTACTAAGATAGAAGAAAAAAATGGTGTGACAAAGATGCATTTTTCAGGAGAAACAGCATGATAGGAGTAATAGACTACGGCATGGGGAATATTCAGTCGGTTATAAATGCCTTTGCTGAAAAGGCAATCGGAAAGATTAGTTATGGCTTGACTATCGCAGAAAGAAAAAGTCGTATTTTTAGACGTTCTTTGTTCGCTGTCAAGGATATCAAAAGAGGAGAAACTTTTTGTTATGATAATATAAGATCTATCAGGCCTGGCCTCGGCCTTAAACCGAAATATTTAGAATATTTTTTAGACAAATGTGCAAAAAGAGATATAAAAAGAGGGACACCTTTAAACTGGAATCTTCTGAGGAGAAAATGAAATATAAACAATTAAAAACAATTGCATTCTTTTTGAAAAATTATAAAAGCTATATTTTTGGCATTTTAATATGCTCCGCATTATACGCTATTTTTGAAGGTTTAAATATAGCAGTTTTATTTCCTATTATAAATTCTGTAATAAAAGACGGTATGGCCACAGGAGAAGGGTCTAAGATCATACAGTTTCTTAATTTACTAATATCTGTCGTACCTGCCAAAGATACATTTATATCAGCTTGTATTATTGTGGTAGCCATCGTAATTTTAAAAAATATATTCAGGTATTTATATATGGGGTTAAACGCCTTTGCAAGTTATAAAATTTGGGATGATGTTCAAAAGAGATTATTTTATAATTATATAAACGCTGATTACAGGTATTTTTTAGGGCATAAGCAGGGCGAGATTGTGTATAGGGTTTTTAGCGCTCCTTCGGAATTGGGCAGCGTTTTAAAGCTTATACCACAGTTAGCCACTGAGATATTAAAGATTTTTTTCATAATTATGATATTATTTTCTATGTCATTTCCAGTAAGCTGCGCTGTAGTTATTATCGGAGGAATTTTTTACTTTTTTACTAGGAATATTTCCAGAAAGATTTCATATTCTATAGGCATAGGACGCGTAAAGGCAACAGAAGAACAGAGTATTTTGTTAAACGAGATGATAAACGGCATAAAGCAGATAAAGCTATTTTTAGGCGAAAGAAGATGGATATCCGGATTTCATGGGGCGATGAATAAGTATTTTAAATTAGCGAAAAAGGATACTCTATGGATTAACATGCCTGTAAGCGCGTTAGAGATATTCGCAATCAGCGCATTAGGCATATCTTTAATAATCGTAAAGGAATTTTCTCCTCAGAGTTTGGTTTCGAATTTGCCTCTTCTTGGCGTTTTTGCCTATGCATTCCAAAGAGTTATGCCATCCTTGAGTCTTATAACAAGTATGAAAATGCAGATCATGGGCAGTCTCGCTGTATTTGAAACACTTTATTCAGTAAGCAACGAGAAGATGACATATTTAGAAGATGGCACAAGATGCATGAGTTCATTTAATGAGAAAATAGAATTTCGTAGTGTTTCTTTTTCATATCCGGACCGGTCAGAAGTATTAAAAGATATTTCTGTGTCTTTTGACAAGAATAGATGCATAGCCATAGTCGGCCAGTCTGGTTCCGGCAAAACGACCATAGTGAATTTACTTGCGAGGCTGTTTGACCCTACAAAAGGGGCTATTTTAGTCGATGGTGTTGACCTCAGAGAATATAAAAAGACTACCTGGCTAAGCAGGATTGGTTTTGTAAGCCAGGATACATTTATATTTCATGCGTCCGTTAAAGAAAATATAATATTTGGATTTGAAGGAGCAAAAGAAGAAGATGTTATAAAGTCTGCAATGATATCAAATGCGCATGATTTTATTATGAAGCTTCCTGATGGATATGATACAGTTGTCGGAGAGAAAGGCATGAAGTTATCAGGAGGAGAACAGCAGCGCCTTTCTATAGCAAGGGCTATATTGCGGAATCCTCAGATCTTGATATTTGATGAAGCCACCAGCGCTCTGGACAATATGTCACAATCGTTGATACAGGGTTCTATAAATAAGATAGTGAAGGATCATACGGTTATTTTAATAGCTCATAGGTTAAGTACCATTGTTAATGCCGATAAAATAGTTGTTTTGGATAATGGGATAGTCAAGGAAGAAGGAAATCATTCTGAATTGATAAACAAAAGAGGGTATTATTCAAAATTATATAAAAGAGAAGACGATTGTATTCCTGCAACATAACTCAGAAGGGGTACTTATTATGAAAAATCTGAAAGAAAGATTAAGGAACGGCGAAATGGTTATCGGGACATGGAACGGCATACCGTCGGCTTCGGTCGTAAATGCAATAGCTTCAAGCGGAGTAGATTTTATAGTCATTGATTCTGAACATGGCCCGGTCAGCGTAGAAAAGGCCGAAGACCTTGTAAGGGCATGTGAAGCATGCGGAGTGGATTCGATTATTCGGGTTTCCTCGAATAGCGCCGATCTTATTTTAAGAGCGCTTGATATAGGGACTAAAGGAGTTCAGGTCCCCCATGTTTCTACTAAAGAAGAAGCAGAGCATGTTGTCAGATGTTCGAAATATTATCCCGAAGGAGAAAGAGGGTATTCCCCTTTTACAAAAGCAGGTAATTATGGGATCAAATCTTCGGGTCATGCAAAAAGATCTAACGAAAACACCACGGTAGTTCTTAATATAGAAGGTTCCGAAGGATTGAAAAACATTAAGGATATAGCTAGTGTTCGTGGAATAGATGTAATATTTATAGGACCATACGATCTTTCGCAGTCGTTAGGAAAACCTGGAGAGGTAAATGATCCAGAAGTTATTAAGGGTATCCGTGAAAGCGTTAAAATAACTAAAAATAAAGGCGTTGCCTGCGGTTCATTTGCTTGTGACATGAAATACATGGAATTGCTGATCGATTGCGGAGTGCAATATGTGACATATATGGTAGATTCTGCTTTGATTGCTGCTACTTATAAAGATATAGTAAACGTATTCAATGCAAAAAAAGAAATAGAGGGGTAAATGAGCGATATTAAAACTCATGCTTTTGAGATATTGGATTGTACCATAAGAGACGGTGGCTATTTAAACAACTGGGATTTTGACAGAAAAGTGGTTAAAGAGCTTTGCCGCAATCTTTCCAGGACAGGTGTGGATATTATTGAAATCGGATTCAGAAATAAGCCAAAGGCCGGTACGGGATTATGGTATTCTGTCCCTGAGGATGTTATCAATGATTTGTTCAAGGATGTTTCAGGAATAAAAGTATCATTGATGGTTGATTGCGACAAATGCGACTTATCTCTTATTCCGCAGTCAAAGCATAGTTTTGTAAATATGTACAGGGTGGCATGTCATAAGGATAAGATATTAGAGGCAATCGATATTTGCCGGAAGATCAAAAAAAGAGGATATGAAGTTTCTATTCAGCTAATGGGGATTGTGGGTTATACGGAGGAAGATTTTTCTTTTATAAAGAAGCCTATTTCAGAATCATCAATTGACTATCTTTATTTTGCCGATAGCTATGGTTCGCTTTTTCCGCGTGATATAGAAAGATATATAGAAAAGTTGAAACCTCTGAATAAAAAAATAGGTTTTCATGCGCACAATAGTCTCCAGCTTGCTTTTGCCAATACACTGGAGGCGCTTAATTGCGGAGTGGATATAGTAGATGGTACTGTATGCGGTATGGGAAGGGGATCAGGTAACCTCCCTATGGAAGTGTTGATAATATACCTTGAGAAAACATTAAGCCGTAAAAAGTACAATTCAATGCCTGTATTGGATCTTATAGACCGTTATTTTATTGATCTAAAAAACAAGTTGAAATGGGGTTACAGCCTTCCTTACATGTTATCCGGTATATTCGAGGTCCATCCGAGCTATGCCAAGCAATTGATAGATTATCATGAATACAATGTAGACGATATGGTAAAAGTCTTTGAGGTCGTAAAAGGACTTGCGCCAGTGGGATTTAAAAAAGACATAATGGATAAAATTATATCAAGCGGTTTTGTAAGCTCTTTTGGTAAATCGGAAAATCCAGACCATGATACAGAAGATAATCTACGAATACAGCCACCTCTTTATAGAAACAGGCATGAGGGAAAGGATTTTTTGATACTTGCTAATGGTCCCAGCCTTAAAGAGCATAAAAAAGAAATAGATGAATTTATAGAAAAATATAATCCTGTAGTTATGGGTGCTAATTATTTAGGTGGATTGTTTAAGCCGCATTATCATGCATTTAGCAATAAGAAACGATTTATCAATTATGTTGAACATGTTGATGTGGATTCAAAGCTTCTGATATCCGGCAGTTTCGAGGATGATTTTATAAAAGACTATACGAATATGGAATATGAAAGTATCGCGCATTTTAGTGGCACCTCGGATAATTTCAGGATAGAAGATGGCGTAATCAATTCAAATTGCAGGACCGTGTCGATATTGTTGACGGCAGTCGCTATTGTTATGGGCGCAAAAAGAATATTCATAGCAGGAATGGATGGATATAAGAGTAAAGAACATTTTCTTTCAAAAAATGTACATTTTTATAAAGAATCCGAGGAAGCTGATAATTTTAAACTATTGATCGAAAAGCACAATTGGAATGAAAAACTACTTAGCCAGATCAATTCGTTTTTAATTGAAAACAACAAAGAAGGGCTTCATATTATAACCCCTTCAAGTCATAGTTATTTTTACAGCAGTATATATAATTGGATAAAACAATATGACAAGGTTTGAAATAGCACAAGAGCTGTTAAACAAAAAGAAATTCTTTAAGCTTGTTTGCGGCGCAGGTAACGAAGACGCAAAGGAAGTCAGGAAGATTGTTTTTGTCTATGCGCTTGCAGGCGCCAAATGCATGGATGTCTCTGCCAATGTGGATGTTGTTAAACATGCAGCCATAGGTATTCAGGATGCATTTGATTATGCAGGCAAGATAGGAAGGCAGTTATTGATACGTCCTTTTATCAATGTGAGCATAGGAATGAGGGGAGACCCGCATATTAGGAAAGCGATGATTACAGATAAGTGCGTTAAATGCAGAGTATGTATTGCAGAGTGCCCTACAAATGCCATAGATGATGACTTTAAGATCATAGAGGCCAGGTGCATAGGATGCGGAAGTTGCGAGTCAGCGTGTAGCTATAACGCTATAAAATTCTACCATAAGAATAAGGACTTAAAAGCTATTCTGGAGGAATGCAGGGAATGCGGGGTTGAGCAGATGGAGTTGCACGCTGCAGTGCCTGATACAAGGTCTATATTCGACGAATGGAAAATGATAAACAATATAATAAAAGATAATTATGTAAGCATGTGCTTGGACCGCCTGCATTTATCCGATTCTGCGTTGAAACGCAGGATAAAAAATGCAAAGTCTATATCAGGCAACAGGCTTATAGTGCAGGCAGACGGCGTGCCCATGAGTGGAAGCAAGGATGATTTCAATACCACTCTGCAGGCGGTTGCCATTGCGGATATAATCATGAAACAAAGGTTAGATGTAAAGGTTTTACTGTCAGGCGGTACAAATAGTTTGACTACAAAATTAGCGGATATGAGCGGCGTTGCATATAATGGTGTCTCTGTCGGAACGTTTGCCAGAAATGTTATAAAGGAATTGATCGGGGAAGAAGATTTTATGAAAAAGGACGATAAAGTGAGAGAGGCGGTTAATACCGCGCATACATTAGTAAGGAGTAATATCGGAGAGGTAGTCTGGTAATGGTGAATATTGCGTTTGGCAATAAGGTAATCAATGATATTGAGTTATTTGTATTCGATAAGGATGGCACACTCATTGATTTATATAATTACTGGTATTACATGATTGAGATGCGGGCAAAAGATTTGTGTTCTTTTTACAAGTTGGATGAGGAGCCGCATAAGAATAGTCTGATGTCTGAGATGGGGATTAATTTGGAAAAGAGAAGGCTGAAACCAGAAGGTCCTGTGGGCATTTTACCCAGGGCGATTGTGCAAAAGGCTGCAGAGGATTATCTCGTTAAGCTTGACTACCAGGATGTCTCCAGGGTTTGCTTTGATATATTTAAGAAAGTCGATGATAAGTCTTTATTCTTATTGGACAAACTTATAGTCCCTATCAAAGGTGCTATGGAACTTTTAAAGAATATAAAAGAGAAAAAGACTATGGTCGCCATAGCGACAACTGATAAAACAGAGAGAGCTGAACTTGCTGTAAAATTTTTAAATATAGGAAACTTAGTGGATATTGTCGTGGGCGAAGATAAGGTGAAAAATTCAAAACCAGCACCAGATATGTTGATGTATATACTGAAGAAACTTGATGTATCTCCGCGCAATTCTATCATGGTAGGAGATGCGAACACTGATGTCCTGATGGGCAAAAACGCAAACCTAAAGGCCTCAATAGGCGTCTGCACTGGGCTGACAAATAAGGATAAATTGCTAGAAATAACCCCTTATGTAGTTGATGATGTATCGAAGATAAAAATATATGACAGCTAATAAAGAGATAATACTTGTTAATTTACCTCCGGCTAGGAATTATAAGTATGAGAATTCCGGTTCTCTGTATCCTGCTACCGGGATAATGGTAATAGGTGCGATATTAAAGAAAAGAAAGTTTTCAGTAAAGATCGTTGACGGCGCCTTGATTCAGGAATATGAAAAAAGGGTTTTGGAGAGCATATCCGAGAGGACTATGTTCGTGGGGTTTTCAGCCATGACTTCCCAGATAGTCATGGGATATGAGCTGGCAAAGAAGATAAAAGAGAAATGGCCTCGTTTATATATAGTATTTGGCGGTGTGCACTCAACCCTGTATCCTGAACAAACGGTCTCTAATCCGTATATTGATATTGCCGTGATCAACGAAGGGTCTAGAACTGTTTTAGAGATCATAGAGCATATTGAAGGACATGTCCAATTGGAGGCAATAAAAGGCATATCGTTTTGTGATTCAGAGGGCAATGTTAAGATTAATATACCCAGGGATTTGGATGATATATCAGAGATTCCCCATTTTGATTTTGAACTCTTGGATTTGCCGAGATATCTTAATGCCAGAAGCGTATATGAAAGAGAATTAAACCTTGATGGCAGTAAGAATATACGACTAATGCCTATTCTTACTGGCTTAGGCTGTTGTTTTAGGTGCGCCTTTTGCATAAACGTGATTTTAAAAAGGCATTACAGAGCGCGTTCTGCCGCATCCATTGTCGAAGAGATCAAAAGATTGCAGTCCAGATATGGCGCAAATGCCTTTTTATTCCTGGACGAAGATTTTTGTATTAACAAAAAAAGACTGGCAGACTTCATTAAACTGGCAAAGGACGAGAATATCAAGTTTTTGGCAAGGATATGGGCCAGGGTCTCTTATTTCAGGCAGGATTCTTTCAAGAATATTTTGCCGGATATGGAAAAGATCGGTATAAAATCTATTGCAATGGGGGCAGAAAGCGGATCACAGAAGATGCTGGATTATTTACATAAGGATATAAAATGCGAAGACATAAAGAACGCTGCTGTGGAGCTTTCCAAATTCAATATAACCCCGAGATTTTCCTTTATGACAGGGATGGACGGAGAAAATAAAGATGATACCATCTCCACGTACAGGCTTTGCGGAGAACTATTAAAGATCAATCCCATCACTGACATTGCAGGCCCTTTCACTTTCCGTTATTATCCAGGTTCTCCCATATTTAACCAGGGTATGAAGAGGTTTAATATAAGCTTAAGTAAATCTATAGAAGACTGGAAGGATTCCTTGAATGATGACGGATCTTTGATTGTTGACACCACCCGGCTTATCTGGCCCGGGTTTTCCAAATACAGCGAATCAATGAATAGTTATATCAATATTTATTTGCATAAGTTGAATAGGCTGTCATTGCGTAATAGATTTTTGGTCAAGATTATCAGAAAACTAGTCTTGTGGCGATTGATGCACGGAGAACACTGTTATGCTATAGATTATTACACCCTTCGTTTATTGGCAAAACTTGAAACTTTTTTACTAAAACTGTATCGTAGTATTTATAAATGAGAACAATAGGAATTATACCTTCGCGATTGCAGTCATCACGTCTTCCTGACAAAGCCCTTATTGACATAGAAGGCTTGCCTATGATAGTCCATGTGTTTAAGAGGGCGCAGTTGGCTTCTTCCTTAAACGAGGTATTTGTGGCTACTGATAACAAGGAGATTCATGATATTGTGCTTAAATACGGTGGCAAGGCAATAATGACTTCATCCAAGCACGAGACCGGAACGGATCGTATAGCTGAGGCAGTTAGTGATATGGACGTAGATATAGTGGTCAATATCCAGGGAGATGAAGCGCTTTTAAATCCCGAGCATGTGGATAGCGCCGTAAGGCCTCTTAGAGAAGATAAGGATGTGCAGATTTCTGTACTTGTCGCGCCTTATTCAATAAAGAATTCAAAATCAGACATAAAGGCTATCCTTGATCTGAATTGCAATATTTTATACTGCTCAAGAGCGGACTTACCGAGTGACGCGCGCACAGAAATAAAAACAATGTGGAAGATGTGTTTTATAGTGCCTTTTCGCAAGAATTTTCTGCTAAAGATTGCTTCCTGGGACCAGACACCTTTGGAAAAGATTGAGTTTAATGAATACCTTAGGATATTAGAACATGGGTATAACATAAAGGCAGTGCCTGTTGAAAATGCGCATATAAGCGTTGATACTCCGCAGGACCTTATAAAGGTCAGGAAATTAATGAAATCTGACAAGATAAAAGAAAAGTACTTCTAATTAATGAAAAGACTTTTATTGTTAAAAAATCCGGATGATGTATCAAGCAAACTTAATATAAATATGTTTGATTATGTTTTGATAGATCTGGATAATTTTAATTTAAAAAATATTTTAGACAAAGATGATATTGAAAAAGAATATAAGAATTTTATAGCGTCTATGAGCAGTAATATCTCATCAGATTATTGGTGGGCAAGTAATTTATCCGAGAAAAATTCTTTTACTTCTAAATTATTTGTCAGGTTATATAAATTAGCGTGCCTCGATGCAAAAATAAAAAAATATAGAAATAAAGATATTGCGGTCGTGTGTTCAGATTTAGCATTGTCTAAGCAGATAATTTTTAACTACAAGAAGAATTTTGTAGTATCAAATCTCTGCTTTAGTCCTCTGGAAGCTAATATTAAAGCCTTGTTGTGTAAATTAATTGGAATTTTAGCTCAAATTAAAAAGGCTTGTTACGAATATAAGAATTTATTATTTACAAGGTGTATTTTATTTACAAGAAGAACAGCTATTCTCAAGAAAGATGATTATGTAGTCCTCAGAACATGGTGCGATAACCGGAGTTACAAGTCGGGTTCGTACTTCGACCCTTATTTTAAAAATCTCCTATCTTTTTTTTCGGGCCAAAAAAGAAACATATTGATATTTGCCGGTATATTGTCTGATTATAGGGATATGATAAAAAAATTCAAAGAAGACACAGAGAATATCATTATCCCGTTTAATTTTTACCTCAAAGGCCTTGATATATTTAAATGTGTTTTTAACGTGTATTTTAAGAGACCTTCAATAAAGGGTAATATTTTTTTCTGTGATTGCAATGTAAAATTTCTTGTTTTCGAGGAGTTGTTACAGGATATGAACGGGACACGTTTTTTCGATGCTCTTTTACAGTATTATTCGTGCACTAGCTTGACGCGATCTATAAGAATAGAAAGATTTATATATACATTTGAAAATTATGCATGGGAAAAAATGAGCATTTTAGGATTACGCTATGGTGATCCAAATATCAAAGTATTAGGATTTCAGCATGCTTTTGTTTCAAAAAACAGTTTTAAATATTTTCCGGGTTTCATTGAAAGAGATAGAATGCCCCTTCCTAACAAGATTATTACAATGGGAAGGCGGACTTTAGACATAATGAACCGATTAGGTTGTTATCCCGATAATATTTTTTCGGTAGGATGTGCGTTACGTCAAAATTACTTGTCTCCATCAAAGCTTTTGCCTCGCAGGACAACCAGAGATATTTTTGTAGCTTTGACTATTACGGTAGAAGATGCCGTTAAAGTATTGCGCTTTCTTTTTGATTCCGGGTTAGGAAAATATCCGGAAAAATTATACATTAGATTTCATCCTGCGACATGCGTAAATGAAGTTATGAAAGATTTGGGATTTAAGATGCCGTCCAATTTTATTATTTCAAACAATCTTTCCGTAACTGAGGAAATAGAACGGTGTGGAGTTATTCTATATACTTGGACTACTGTATGTCTTGAGGCTTTAAAGATGGGGTGTCCTGCAATATATTTGGACGTTAATTATCCTTTGGAGGTAGATCCTCTTTTTGAATGCAACAGCAAGATCAAGGATTCTTGCAGCAATCCGGCTGAACTTAGAACAAGGATAAATAAAATCTTGAATATAGACGATAATTTGTTTTACGAGGAGCTTAGAAAAACACAGGATTATCTGAAAGATTATTTTGTACCTGTAAGCGAGGATAATATGAAGATTTTTTCCGAGGTTTTATAAAAATGACACCAAAAATAACGATATTAATGGCTGTTTATAACGGTGAGGTTTATTTAAGGCAGTGCATAGACAGTGTCTTAAGCCAGACCTGTAAGGATTTTGAATTTCTTATAGTGGATGACGGTTCTACGGATAGCACTCGGGATATAATAAGGTCTTACAGTGACGACAGGATACGTTTGATAGAGAATGAAAGAAATCTAAGCCAGGTAACATCTCTTAATATAGGATTGGATCACGCGTCAGGCGAATATATTGCCCGTATAGACGCTGACGATATAATGCTCCCTGATAGGATAGAGAAGCAATATGATTTTTTGAGCAAAAGGCCTGAAGTTGTGCTTTCGGGGAGCTGGGCAGAGGCAATGGACAGCGAAGGGAAGCATATTGGCATTACAAAATTGCCTGTAAGGAATGAAGAAATAATAGCTACTATTCTGTTTGGAGAATTTATTCTTGTGCATAGCTCTATAATGTTCAGAAAAAAACCTGTTATGGATATAGGCAAATATAATGAAGCTTTTTCTTTTACAGAGGATTATAAGCTGGCTATAGATTTACTGCTGAAGAGACATAAAATCGTTAGCATACCAGATGTGCTTATAAAATACAGGTTGCATGATGATCGTATTAGTGTAAGGGACGCAAAGCCGCAAATACAAAGATATATTATTGCCTTGAAACAATTCATAAGACATCTTGTCCCTGATTTTTCAGAGTTGGATAGCGAGCTATTGTTCAATTTTTTGTTTAACGCAGGCTCAATGAATAAAAGCTATTGGGAGAATGGAGTAACAAAATGTGATATAAGCAGGATTATTATGCTATCGGATTTATTACTAAAAAACACCTCGAATTATTTTAGTCTAAATAAGAATAAAAATTACTTCATGAAAAGACTTTTTTTTAATAAGGTTTTGAATTTTGCATATCAGAACCGTGATATAAAAAGTAAATTAGCTAAACTTTTATACGCAGAATGCCTTAAAAATTGTTTTTTTATTTTAAATAAACCAAAGTTATATCTATACCCTTTCGCGACTTTTTTTTCTCACATTAAAACAAAATTATGAGAGCAATGTTTATTCTCGCAACCTATGAAATAGGAGGAGTATCTACAGTAGCAAGAAACATACTAGGAATACTGGAAAAGAACGGAATTGAAACAGTATTCCTCGTAGAGAAATTATCAGATAAAAGATGCCTTCTCAGTGACCGTGTAAAGGTGATAGATCTGGACATTATCCCGCAGAAAGGGTTTTTTGCTAAAATTTTTAATATTATGCGGCATCTTCGCCTAATGCGCAAGTATATAACTACTGAAAAACCAGATGTAATTTTAAGTTTCACATCCCTGGTGAATTGTTATGCGGTGCTATCCCTGTTATTTATTCACGGCAGGAAACCCAAACTCATAATAACTGAACATAGTGAGCAATTGTTTATGTTGAAATGGGCATACAGGATGATGGTATTTTTGTTATATCCAAGAGCTGATTATATTGTAACTGTTTGCAAGAGTATATCAGAACAGATAAAGAGATTATTTCCTGTGAATCACGAGAAAGTCAAAGTTATATATAATCCTGTAGATATTGCCAAAATAAAACAACTGAGCGCAAAAGGCAGTATATCCGGCGGCCTCAGTAAAACCTTACCTTGCGTAGGGACAGTTTCAAGATTGTCTCCTGAGAAAGGGGTTCATTTTCTTATGCAGGGCTTTAAGACACTTTTAGAAAGGGTAGACGCAAGGTTGATTATAGTTGGCGACGGTGTAGAGAGATCGAACTTGGAGAGAATGGCTGAGGATTTAGATGTGAGAAAAAAGGTGATTTTCACTGGTTGGGTAGATAATCCATTTAAGTATTTGTTAAGAATGGATATATTTGTTCTTCCTTCTCTTTGGGAGGGGTTTCCAAATGCAGCATTGGAGGCAATGGCTTGTGGTGTTCCTGTTGTTGCCTCAGATTCGACAGGTGGCATAAGAGAAGCAATCGAAGATAATATCAATGGTTTATTAATAAAGCCCGGGGTACCTTCAGCCATCTCAGGGGCTGTTTATGATTTATTATCGAACAAAGAAAAAAGAGAAAATCTTGTCCAAGAAGCATATGGAAGTATAAAACAATTTGACGTTGATAGAATAGAGAAACAATACATGGATTTAATATTTAATTGATAGCCCTATGAAAAATATTCTATTTCTACATCATGGTCTTGGACTTGGTGGCGCTGAAAGAATGAGATTTATTCTGCTGCGTAATATCGATAAGAAGAGATATAATATAAAAGTTTGCTGCATAGGAGAAAAAGGAGCATTGGGCAGGGAAATAGAAAAACTCGGCTATCAAGTGGATGAATTAAAACAAGATCCGAATTCTATCAGCTTGCTCATAACATATAAGTTAGTTAAGTATATCAGAAGAGAGAGGCCTGATATACTGCACACCTCTTTGTTCAACTCTAATTTTCATGGCAGGATCGCCGGATTATTTTGCCGTATACCGCACATAATAACCGAAGAACACGGGGAGCACAGGCAATACAAAGGACTGAAATTTCTTCCTTATGTGCTTGCGGATTTTTTCCTTTCAAGGCTGAATGATTTTATCGTTTGTTGTTCGGAAAAACTGAAAGAGGATATTATAAAAAAGGAAAAACTGCCTCGCAGTAAGACCGTAAGCCTAGAAAACTGCCTGGATGTGGATATATACAGGATAAAGACGCATAAAAAAGAAATCATGGAAAGGTATAATATATCAGATGAGTTATTGTTTATTATGGTGGCGAATTTAAAGGCGGATAAAGGCCATGACTATTTAATAGAGATCTTTAGGGAGATTAAAGATGCAGGGTATCGTTTTAAATGTTTTTTTGCAGGCGATGGCCCCTTAAGGGAAGCGTTGTGTAAAAGATGTGTTGATCTTGGCTTATCAGATGAGATTATATTTCTCGGCAATGTCGACAACATAACAGATTATCTAAACGCATCGGATGTTTTCGTATTGCCTTCCCTTTCAGAAGGTCTTTCGATTGCGTTGATGGAGGCAATGTTAATGGGTCTTGCTTCTATTGTAACAGATGTCGGTTCAAACCCTGACTTGATAAAGACAAGTTTTAATGGAGTAGTAGTTTTGCCCGGAGACAATGAAGGATTGAAAAGCGCTATAATTTTTTATTTAAAAAATAAGGACTTGATCGAGGAATTCGGAAAGAGGTCCAAGGCTATTATAGAATCAAAATATTCCTCTGTGGATAAGTATGCCGATAAATATTATGAGCTCTGGGATAAATGTGTTAATAATAAGGGATAAAACCTTATGAGAGACATGCTTTTTTCTATTATACACGATTTAGGCGCGTCAAGGATCCTAAGAAGATTCAGGGTGAGGAATAGAGAGATTAGCGTATTGATGTTTCATAGAATCAGCGACGAATATGACCCATTATGGCCTTCAGTACCAATAAAAACTTTTAGGTTTTTAATGAAAGAATTATCCTCAAAGGCTCATGTGGTGCCATTAGAAAATTTCAGAGAAATTGATTACTATCCTGATAGGCCTTTAGTTGCGTTGAGTTTCGATGACGGCTATAGAGATTTTTGGGAAAACGCCCTTCCGGCATTAACTGATTTTAGATTGCCGGCACATCATAATATTTGCCCCGATCTTATCGATAGAGGGACCCCTCCATGGACTCAGATATTAAATAGTTTTCTGCAATCCAGCGGGGGCAAATCGATCGAATTACCCAATGGCAAGACGTACAAAACAAGAAATAAGTTTAAAGAGTTAGATTTTATAAATATATGCAACGAATTGAACACTATAGACGATGAGTCAAGGAATGACTGGATAAACTCATTACTAAATAAAATCCCAGAATCTAAAATTACGAAGTTAATGGATTGGTCTCAGATCAGGGAATGCGCCAGACTGGGTATTCACATTGGTTCTCATGGGATGGGGCACCTCAATATGTCTAGAATCAAAAACAAAGATATTTTATTAGCAGCAACAAGAGACAGCAAAAGAAAGATTTATAAAGAGGTAGGCATTGACCCTGTAATTTTTGCGTTTCCCGGAGGCTTATATGATTCGTTAAGCATGGAAGCCGTTAAAAAAAGTGGCTATAAGATTGCTTTATTATGCGATGACAAGGTTGCGATATTAGCGGATAGTAAAAATAAAGAAGATTTTTATGTATTTCCACGGATAAATATTTGCAGGGTCAACTGGAAAGAGGAGAATCTGCGTCTGTTGGGTTTCCATCAGAAGATAAAAAGCTGGGTCAAAAAGACCCATTATGTATTACAACAGTCTTAAAAAGAGCGATTATTTTTCACCAGAAATTAAAAAACCTGTCGCGAAAAAGCTACATTTTGATAATTTGCCATACTCAAACCTTTTTGCCCAAAAATTGGTAAATATTCTTAATATTCTCGTAACAGGATAAGCAAAGACATTTACATTATAATTGACAGATACCAGGCTCTTAAAACCGGCATTAACATATAACCTCTTGGCACTTTTGAGATCCCATAGTCTTCTTGGTGGTTGATGCAGAGATTTTCCAAAAATTCTTCTTGCTAAATACCTGAATAACATAAGGGATTGTACGGATATATAGTCTAATGATTGAAAATTCGGAAAGGAAAAGATTAGGCGGCCGCCGATAGGTAGTTTATTGTATAGCCTTTGAATTAATTCTTCTGGGTTATCAAAATATTCAATAAATCCTAATCCTATCATGATGTCCAGATTATCGGGTAATCGCATCTTTCTTATATCACCAAAAATAAGGCTTACCTCATCTTTATTAATATAATTTGGATAAATTCTTTTAATCTCATCCAACATTTTTCTTGAGGCATCCAGGCCTATGTATTGACCTCCGGCATCTATCACAAGAGGCATAAGGATCCCGGTTCCACAGCCTAGGTCAAGAACCTTTTTATTCTGAAAGGAGCATGCTAGAGTTATCGTTTTTTGGAGCCTGACAATAAACGAATAAGCGAGTGGATTTTTGGAGTTATACAGAGAGTTCCATCGCCCAGCTTTAGCCGAATCTTCAAAATAGGTCAATATTGCATTGTAGTCCATAAATTATAAGTTCATTTATTGACTTTATTTGTAACTTTTGATACCATAAAGTATTAGAGTAACACCTAATAGATATCTAACATTATACCAAATTAAGAACGGTTTACAATACAATTACTCCAATATTATTTTGTTATATACGTGCTATATAGAAGCCGTAGTTGAGTAGGAAATCATGATGGACTTTAAGATAAACGCGATAATAATAGAAAAGAGAAGTTTTATTATTTTGACAATTGTAGGATCCCTGTTTTTAAATTTTATACCTCTGCCTGCATTAAGTCCTATTTTAATAGTATTATTTGGCTTATTGCTGGGAATTTTTATTATAGCTATATTTGCACATGAGGATTTCAATTTTTTATTCAATCTTTTTGCGATAGGGTTTATTCTGAGGTTATTTTTGTCATTTTTATTCTACATGATGTCCTTTGTCTTTAAGGGAGATTATAGCCCGGGTTTTCTTTTTGCCAATGACGGATGGTCTTACAGTCGTCAGGGATGGCAGATCTGCAGATTTGCGGAAAGAGGGATCAGGGTAACGATGGATCAGTTTATGACCGATCCCAACATGAAAATAGGGCATGGTACCAGCGGAAATATAGTGCCCTATGATTATTTTACGAGCCATGTTTATTTATTTACAGGCCATAGTCCGCTCTCCATGTTTTTTATAAGCAGTCTGGCGGGTTCGATAGTCGCTTTATTTGTTTATCTCCTGGCAAGGCATCTGTTCGGCAAAAATGTCGCCAGGATAAGCTCTATCTTCGCGTTTTTCTGGCCTTCATTTATAATGTGGTCTACTCAAAATCTCAAGGAGCCTGTAATAGCCATGTTCCTCTGCATTTTTCTATGGGCAATTTTTTATATGCGCAGGTATTACTGCCCGGGTTTTTTGTTACTCGCTGTTTTATCTGTATGGATTTTGTTTAAAATAGGGTTACCCTATCTTGTCGTAGCCCTTGGTATGGTTTTTTTAACATTTTTATTTTTGGCGATATGGCATCTAATTAAAAATAAGTTTATTACCACATTAATAATAGGCTTATCTATCTTTGCTGTTTTCTTTGTTCTTAGAAATGATATTCTCTCATGGGTGTCTAAAATAAACTTTTACAGCATAGGAGGCTATGACTCAATATTTGATTTCTTTAATTATCACAGGAGCGTTAGGGCGTACGGCAACCTGCAATTTTTTAGAAATGCTGATATTTCGAGTTTTGGAAGGATGTTAGTTTTTTCCCCTTTAGGATTACTCTATGTCTTTTTTTCTCCTTTTCCGTGGCAGCTGGGCAATATTATGCAGGTAATGGCAGTGCCTGAAACAATAATATTTTATATAATGGTCCCGTTTACGTTAAAAGGCATAGTCTTTGCTTATAAAAAAAGATTCACGCAAAGCGCGGTATTGTTGTTTATTATAATAGGGATGGTTTCTGTTTTAGCTTTGACAGAGGGTAACAGCGGTACCTTACTCAGGCATCGTTCCATAGTTTTTTACCTACTTTTTATATTTACCGGCATAGGCCTTTCTTTAAAAAAATGGAAAATAAGACTTTATACATAAGTTATATGGGGTTAACAGAACCTCTTTTGCATTCGCAAGTGCTGAATTATCTTAAGATTTTAAGACAAAGCGGCATATCTGTTTGTATTCTTTCATATGAAAAGAGGCGTCTTTTCAAGAAGCATAATGTTGAAATAATCAAAGAAGACCTGAATAAGGCAGGGATCAAGTGGATATCTTTAGGTTATCATAAACGATTTCAGTTTTTAGCAAAACCGTATGACATAATAAGAGGCATGTTCGTGGCTCTTTATATCAGCATTGCAGGGCGTGTGGATGTCATACATGCAAGGGGTACATTTTGCGCTTTAATAGGTATTTTGCCATGCCTTATTTTGAAAAAGAAAATGGTATTTGATATGCGTGGCCTTATGGCGGAAGAATACGTAGACGCGGGATTGTGGAAGAAAAATTCGATGGCTTACAAAATCGTGGATAGATTAGAGCAGTATTTTATCAGAAGGGCTGATGAGGTCATCGTACTGACAGGCAATGCCAGGGAGTTGATATTGAGTAAAGGCAGGACAAAGAATATCACTCTTATACCGGCGTGTACAGACTTAAACAGGTTCAGATTAAAGGATGTCGACAATGGATTTAAATCAGGATATTCGCTGGATAAAAAATTTATATTAATATACACAGGTTCTCTTGGCACGTGGTATATGCTGTCCGAGATGCTGGATTTTTATAAAGAGCTGTTACGTGTTGACAATAGCTCGGCATTTTTCATCTTATCTCAGACGAGTAAGGCATGGATAGAGCAGTATATCCCGGATAACATAAAGAAAAACGTGATCGTGGACTCTTCAAGCCCGGAAAATGTGGTGGATTTTTTGAATCTCGCTGATGTCGGAATCTTTTTTATAAAGAGCTGTTTTTCAAAGAGAGCTTCCTGTCCTACGAAATTCGGGGAATATCTGGCCTGCGGCCTGCCTGTCGTTATCAATAAAGGGATAGGGGATACTGAGGAAATCGTAAGAAAGAACAGAGTAGGTGTCGTGGTGGAGGATTTCAGTGCGCAGGAATACAGGAAAAAGATAGAAGAGTTGAAAGAGCTGCTAAAAGAAGGGGATGCCTTAAGAAGACGATGCCGTGACGTTGCTGAGAGACATTTTTCCCTTGCGCAGGGCGGAAAAAAATATGTAGAGGTCTACAAGAGGTTGAAGGCTAAGGCTTAAAAAAAGAAACCACAGAGGACACAGAGAAATAATATAATTTTACTCTGTGTTCTCCAAAAAATCTTTGAAACATAGCTATTGACTTATTTTAAAGCTATGGATAAAAAGGCAGGGCTTATGGTTAACTTTAATGTTTTAAGGCTAAAAGAAGGCATAAAAAGACTAATCTTATGAGAGCACAGAGTATTTTATTATAAAAAATCTCTGTGTTCTCTGTGGTATCTTTTAAACTTGAAAAAGGGAGACTATGATGAGGTTAAATGCGTTACTTACCGGAGCAAATGGGATGCTGGCAGATGCGCTCTGGCCTCTTTTAGAGAAGAATGGATATATGGTGCATCCATGTGACCTTGCAGGCAATGACAAGATCTTTAAGGCGGATATCAGGAATTTAAACGAGGTTATGGGTTTTGCCAAGGCAAGGAGGCCTGATATTGTTTTTCATCTGGCAGCTGAGACTGATGTGGATAAGTGCCAGTTAAATAGACAGCATGCATTTGAAACAAACGCAAAGGGCACTGAAAATATGGCAGCTATTTGCAGGGAACTTGATATCCCACTCGTCTATGTAAGCACAGGAGCGGTATTTGACGGGGAAAAGACGACAGGATACACAGAGGAAGATACTACTAATCCTGCCAATATATACGGAGAAAGCAAATTAAGAGGAGAAGATGTCGTGCGTTCAATGCTGACCAAATACTACATTATCAGGGCCAGCTGGATGGTAGGGGGGCAGAATAAGGATAAAAAATTCGTTTGGAAGATAACCCAGCTTTTAAGGACAAAGAAGGAAATACCCGTTGTTACGGATAAATACGGAAGCCCTACTTTCACTGGAGATTTTGCAGGAGGAATTGTAGATATTGTATCCAGAGGAGAATATGGTTTATATCATTGCGTCAGTAAGGGCATATGCTCGAGATTCGATATGGCTGAAAAGATAGCGGAGTACTTGGATAAAAAAGATGTGATTTTGAGGCCTATAACCTCGGATGCATTTCCTTTGCCAGCGCCGAGAGGAAAATCAGAGGCATTGCTTAACGCTAAGCTATCAGCGATGAATATGGACAGGTCACGGCCATGGCAGGAGGCCTTGAAGGAATATATAGACGAAATCAAATGAAGATATTATTTATTGAACCATATCCAACTGAAGGTCCCAGCAGCCGCTACAGGGTGGAGCAATACCTGCCTTATTTTAAGAAAGAAGGCATTGAGTGCATTCTCAGGCCGTTTGTTTCCACTGAGTTCTACAGGATACTTTATAAAAAAGGATTTTATTTGAGAAAGACATTGTTTTTCATGCAGGGTACGCTTAAAAGATTTTTTGATATACTTACCGCAGTAAAATGCGACATTATTTTTATACACCTCGAGGCGTTTCCGTTCGGCCCTCCTGTATTTGAATGGATCCTGTCAAAGATGGGGAAACGGGTCATATATGATCTTGATGATGCGATCTATATGGGTATCCCCAGCTCAGCTAATAGATTTTTAAGGCGCTTAAAATGTCCGTCAAAGATCAGTACGATATTAAGGATGAGCAGTTTCGTAATAACATGCAATGACTATCTCGCGGATTACGCTAAGAAATATAATAAAAATGTAATAACTATTCACACATCCGTAGATACTGAAGAGTTTAAGCCTGGCGCTAAAGAAAAGGGGCGAGATATGACGATCGGGTGGATAGGCAGTCATAGTACTGCGCGTTATCTTGAAGGACTGAAGAGGATTTTTTTAAATCTTGGCAGCAAATATAAATTTAATCTGAAGATCATAGGCGCGGGAGATCACGATGTAAAAATAGACGGAGTAAACGTAATGAATATAGAATGGAATTTAAAAGACGACATAAAACAATTCCAGTCCCTGGATATAGGCGTATATCCTTTACCTGAAGATGAATGGATACAGGGTAAAACAGGTTTTAAGGCGATCCAGTACATGAGCGTGGGCGTTCCCTGTGTTGCGTCTGATGTAGGCGCAAACAGAAGTATAGTAAAGGATGGAATAAATGGTTATCTGGCAAAGACAGAGGATGAATGGATAGAAAAATTATCAATGTTGGTCGATAGCCCGGAATTGAGGCAGAGAATAGGATCAGCTGGCAGAATAACAGCAGAAAAAGAGTTTTCAGTAAAGGCAAACGCGCCCAGATATCTTGAAATAATAAAGAGGATAAGTCCATGAGTGCACCGAAGCTCAGCGTTATTATGAGCGCATATAACAGCGAAAGATATCTTGATGAGAGCATAAAGTCTATTCTTGGGCAGAGTTTTAAAGATTTCGAGTTTCTGATCATAGATGATGGCTCTATAGACAGGACTTCTGAAATATTGAACGATTATCAGAAAACAGACAACAGAATACGCGTTATAAAAAACAAAGTAAATATCGGCCTTTCGAAATCCCTTAATATTGGCATAAGAGAGGCTCAGGGGGAATATATTGCGCGTCAGGATGCAGACGATACATCTATGCCTGATAGATTGAGCAAGCAGATAGAGTTCATGCAAGACAGTGAGGAGATAGCTATTTCCGGAACATTTTATAGGATGATCGACGAAAGAGACAGGCTTTTGTATAGATTTATAATGCCTGCGGAAGACAGTGAGATAAAAAAGTGGCTGAGAGAAGTTAATTGTTTTTGCCATGGTTCTGTAATGTTCAGGAAGAAGGACATTAAAGAGGTTGGTTTATATCCCGAGCAGTATGAATGTTCGCAGGATTATGCATTATGGCTGACGATGAGCAAGAATTATAAATTAGCAAATATCCCTGAATTTTTATATACGTTGAGATTGCACGGAAGCGCAAGGAGCGTAAAAGATAAGGCAAAACAATGGGATTGCCTGTTTAGAATAAAAAGAAGTAAGGGCATTGTCGCAGACACTTGTTCATTCTCAGATAGATTTATTGCAGACGAATTTTTTAGATATAGCAATTTTTTTAACAGGATGGGAATGAAAAAGCTGGCAGTCGGTCATTTTATAAAAGGGGTATTTTACAGGACTTTTGTTTCGCCAATGGGCGTTAGAAAGAATAAAACTTTAGGCATTTGCATGCTTACAGGGGTTTTTTATCCTGAGATAAGCGGCGGTGGGCTACAGAGCCGTACTTTGGTAAATGCTTTAAAATATGATAGCAACTTAAGATTTTTTGTTTTGACTACCACAAGGGATCCTTTATTGCAGGATAAAAATTCTGATCTATACATAAAAAGGATATATGTAGGAGACATGAGTTTTACAGCCAAATTTATAGCGATCCTACAATTCGTTCGCGCATTTTTGAGCATAAGAAATAAAATAGATATTGTCCATCTGCACGGCTTTTCCAATAAGACATTGCTTATGATATTATTGGCAAAGATATTCAGAAAAAAGATCGTGCAAAAGATCACTTCTTTAGGGGATGACGACCCTGTTTCAATAGGTAATAGAAGGTTTGGCAGGTTAAAAAGATTCTTTTTTTCTGCGGCAGATTTTTATATTAGCGTGAATCCGGCAATGTCTCAGGGGCTTTTAGATGCGGATATCTCACAGGATAGGATGGCGACTATTCCCAACGGAGTTGATATTGAAAGATTTTGCCCTTCTAAAAGTCATGACGAGAAGAATGCATTAAGAAAGAGTTTAAAATTGCCGAAAGAGGCGTTTATTATATTATTTGTCGGATTTTTTTCTAAAGATAAAGGCGTGGATGTTCTTTTCGAGGCATATAAGGATATAATCGCTGATTTTAAGGATAAAGATATAAGGTTATTATTTATTGGATCGACTGATACCAGCTATTTTGAGATAAAACAGGAAATAATAGAACGCATAAAGAAAGAGATAAGAGTTGGCAAGATGGAGGAAAAGGTCTTATTTGTAGAGAAGACACTGGATATAGAAAAATATTACAAGGCCTCTGATGTATTCGTATTGCCTTCCTTCAGAGAAGGATTGCCAAATTCCCTTATGGAGGCAATGGCTTCTGGATTGCCATGTGTTTCATCTCGTTTAAGAGTAATAGAGGATTATCTGATTACACACGACTCAGACGGCCTGCTTTTTGAGCCAGGGGATGTTAATGGATTGTATTTAGCATTAACTCGGCTGTTAGGGGAACCAGGTCTAGCCAAAGAAATGGGCATTAAAGCCAGAAAAAGGACCATAGATTATTTTTCTATAGAACGATTGGCTAAAAAATATAGAGATGCTTATCTGTTCCTGGTGCAGGAATGAGAGTTCTGAACCCAAAAATTGAATCTATATCGCGCCATACTTTTATTAACAATCTAGATAAAGGGTCTGTTGTCGTGGATCTGGGCGCAAGCAGGGGAAATTTTTCAAAAGAGATAGCAGAAAAATACTGTTATTCAATGCTTGTTTTGGTTGAAGGAAATCCGGAATTAAGCGTAGGACTAAAAGCCTTTTTCAAAGACAATGATGCGATAAAGGTGGTGAACGCAGTTATTGGAGGTGAAACAAGGGATAGTATCAAATTCTATTTAAGCGAATCACCAAGCTCAAGTTCATTATTCAGGCCATTTAGCGAATTAAACAAGGTTAAGAGCGAAATAAATGCAAAGATGCTTACACTGAATGACATATTTTCTATATGTGGTATTAGAAAAATAGATCTATTGAAGATGGATATAGAGGGCGCGGAATGGGATGTGCTCGAGAGATTTTCAGAAGAAGATTTTAATAAGATAGAACAGATATCAGTAGAGTTTCATGATTTTATAGAACCTGGATTGAAGGCAAGAACCAAACATTGTATTAAAAAAAATAAAAAACTAGGTTATTGTTTTGTTAATATGGGGGTTAACTACAGAGATGGAATAACATATAAGGACTGTCTGTTCTATAAGAAGAAACACAGAAACACAGTTTTTATATATAGATTAAAATGCATGGCAGGAGGTTTGGTGCGGATTTTTTTAAAAATACCAAAAAAGATATTAGGTGTAATGAACTTCAAAAGACATAAAGGATAACATCAAAAATGAGATTTATAACTACTGTATACGGGGTTTATTATCTTCCGTTTGTTTGTGTTCTTCTTCAGAGCATAGAACAATATCATCCTTTTGAAAAAGTATCTATATTTTATGACGATCTGCCGGACCATGAGGCCTTGATTTTAAGGGACAGGTTTCCGGTCTATGAGTTTATTCAAAACCCGAAGACCATAGAGGAGGATCATATCCTTCAGAAGATACCTCTGCGGCTTCGCCATTGGTTTAAGGCGTGCGAGTTGTATCCTGAGGAATCTCTTTTTTTTCTTGATTGCGATGCAGCGCTTTGTAAGAACATGGCTAATTTCATAAATGACAGCTATGATGTCATGTATACATGGAAACCGGAACAAACTCCGCTTAACGCAGGAATGGTAGCCATTAATAATAATAAATCAGGCCGCGTTTTTATGAAGAATTGGCTGGCCCTTACGGAAGAGATTGTCCACGATGAAGAAAAACTTCGATTTGCACATAAGATGAACGGCGGCGGGAGTCAGCATACTATGGCAATATTGCTTGATTCATCAGATTACGACGCTTCTTTTGAGAGGACTATAGACGGAGAAACAGTCAGATTTAAGGGGATGGCTTGTAAATATCTGAACGAAACTAATAGCTGCCCTATTACCGCAGATACGCATGTGATCCATTATAAAACAGGATGGCATCCTATTATCTTAGAAGGGAAGCCGTTTACAAAGAACAGGCCGAAAGATCTGGGTAAAGAGATGTGGGACTATTGGCATAAGTTATACCGGGAATTTTCTTTGACCTCAATAGAATCATTTATTGCCGCGTCTCTTAAAAGGCACGGAGGTAGATTCGAAAACGGTTTATATGACGCAGTATATGGGGTATTAGAGGATTTTCAGGCAGACATGCTTATATATGCCGGAGAAATTAAAAAAGAGCATAAGGAATATTTGGCGCAATGCCTTGAAAGTAAAACAAGAAAAGTGGAGTTCACCAAAAGCAATGCCGGCAGTATCAGAGGTATTTTGAAAAGATATAAGCCAAAAAGGGCTATTATATTTTTTGGAGGCGTAAAAAAAGAAAAGGCAGTAAGGTTGTTCAAGGATATCATAGTTGATTTTCAGGAGATCATAGCAGGTTTCTTTTGCGCGTCTGATGCTGAAAGATTAGAAAATAATTTTGACAGAACTTTCTTTGTAAAAGGCTCCGGAAATCTGGCTGTTGTCTTGCCTGCATATAAGGAACGAAGACCGGGCAGGATAAAGAGTTTTTTTAATAACCTTAAAATAATAAGGAAACGTTAAAATGTGCGGCATCTTTGGTTTTACAGGCCCTTCTTCAGTCCGCGATCTGGCTAAATATGCCTTGACGCAAAGGCATAGAGGGCCGGACGCGTTCGGAGAATATCTTAATGAGAGGCTCGGAGTCTATCTGGCGCATAATAGATTGGCCATCATAGATCTTTCTGAAAAAGGAAAACAGCCTATGTCAAACGAAAACGGTTCTATATGGCTGACTTTTAACGGCGAGATCTATAACTTTGAGGAACTTAGAAAGGATCTGATCGGCTATGGGCATAGGTTCAAGTCCAGGACTGATTCTGAAGTCATACTTCACGCATACGAGCAGTGGGGAACAGAATGCCTGAAGCGCCTGAATGGCATGTTTGCTTTCGCTATCTGGGATGAAAACAGACAGAATTTTTTCATTGCCCGAGATAGGCTTGGAATAAAGCCTCTTTATTACCTGCATCAGGCTGGCAATTTTGTTTTTGCTTCCGAACCCAAGGCCATAATAGAGCTCCCTTTTTATAAAAAAGACATATCTTACCCGGCGCTTTTTTCCTATCTTATATACCGTTATATACCGGGCGAATGCTCAATATGGAAAAATATCTTAAGACTGGAACCAGGGCATTATCTGATATATGATAAGGCTGGTAATCTGCTGACCAAGAGACGTTATTGGCAAATACCGTTGGAACAGAAACGCTGGAAGGAAGATGATGCTGTAGAATGCCTGGACTCCCTTATAAAATCTTCTGTATCTTATAATTTGATAAGTGATGTGCCTATAGGGATATTGCTGAGCGGCGGGATTGATTCTACGGCAATAACCTCATATGCCTCCTCCTTAGCACCGCATATAAATACATTCAGCATTGGTTTTCATGATTTTCAAAGATCCGAATTGAAAGACGCGGCTGTCGTAGCCAGGCATTTTAAAACAACCCATAGCGAAGACAGGGTAAGCCCTGGGAACATACAGCGATTAAAGGATATTTTTAATTACTTTGATGAGCCGCTTGGGGACAGTTCCATCATCCCTACTTTCCTCGTCAGTAAGATCGCTAAAAAACATACAACAGTAGTCTTGTCCGGCGATGGCGGAGATGAGCTTTTCGGCGGCTATAAATGGTATGAGAGGCATAGAAGATTAATGCAATGGAAGCCGCTTGCCTGTCTTTTCCATCCCGTGTTGAAACTATTAAAGGGAAGGGGCAGTATACTAGGCCATACAAGAGATGCATTTGGGCTATATCGCCAGATGACATCGCCCAGGTTTACTGTCAGGGAATTAAAAAGGCTCTTTCCTGCAGTAAAAAACGAAGACTTCCCTGAATCAGAAAATTATATTTACCGCAGACACTACAAAAAGGACCTTCCTGTGTATAAACGCTGGCAATATATAGACGCTATGACCTTTTTGGCAGACGATATACTGACAAAGGTCGACCGGGCTTCTATGGCCAATTCTCTGGAAGTAAGGCCGCCCCTTCTGGATTATCGTATTGTTGAGTTTGCGTTTTCGTTGCAGGATGACCTATGCATAAGAGACAAGGCAAGCAAATACATACTGAAAAAACTCATAAAGGACAAAGTCCCAAAAGATATTTTAAATAAACCAAAGCAGGGATTTAGCTGTCCGATACATCAATACTGGTCGGTAGACGATATGCTGGAAGGTATAAATAAAGGACGTTTATTGAGCTCTGGAACTATTGATAAGGCAGCGTGGGCAAAAATCCAGTCAGGGGATGTTAGGCATGATCACCTTGACGCAAAGATCTGGCAGATCGCTGTATTGGAAGAGTGGTTTTCCAGGTGGTATTGCCAGGATAAAAAATAATGACACTATTAAAGAAAAGTTTCCAGGGGGCTGCATATCAATACGTGGGTTTGGCATCTACTGCCATTTTGGGTTTTTTTACCTCCGTATACCTGATTAGAAAACTGACCATAGAAGAATATGGTATCTATAATTTTCTATGGTCGGTTGTAATCGTCGCGAACCTTATTACCGCGTTCGGCATGCCTCAGGCAATCCAGAGATATCTCCCGGAATACAGACAAAAAAATGATATCTATACGCAGAAAAACATAATCATAAAGTCTATGCTGCTCAGGTTCCTGGCTGATGTTTTGTTCGCGCTTATTTTTCTGGTGAGCATAGATAAGCTGCTGCTTGTATTTAATATCCCGCAGGGCTGGAAACTTTGCGTCTTTGCCTCGCTCCTTATCACGTTTTTCAATGTTGAATCAAAGCTGCTCGGAGACGGCGCCTTGTCTGCTATGCTGGAAAACAGATATTTAAATATAATCAACATAATCTGCAAGGCGCTTCAATTGGGTTTATTTATTTTATCCATAGCCTTAGGGTATGGCCTGTATGGCATAATATTGGCATGGCTGGTTATAGAGGTGGCGTTATTCCTGTCGTATTTTTATAAGGTTTATAGGAATATTTTATGTCGTCCTGTCCTGGTATCCAAGGATAATAAGAATCTTCCATTAAAGAGATTTATGAGCTTCGGCGGCTATGTATACCTGGCAAATATAGCCTTTTTTTTTACAGACCGCTCAGCTGATATATTTCTATTGTCTTATTTTATCGGACCTGAAGCAGTAGGGTTGTATTCATTTGCATTCGGTATACCTCTTACTATCATGCGACTGTCTCCGGCAAGCGCGCTGAGGTCTTTATTGACCCCTGTCGTAGTGAGCCGATATACTGCCACGAAAAGCAGCAAGGACCTAGTGTATTTCTTTTCGTTCATCAGCCGTTTGACTTTTTTTATAATGGTGCCTTTGTTTATATCTTTTATGATACTTTCGGACGGAATAATAAAATATGTATTTAATGTAAGTTACCTGGGAAATAAAGATCTGTTTATACTATCTTTATTCTTTGTGACAATACTTCAATTTCTGTATTCCTACAGCTCGATCATATATACGCTTGAGAAAAAACGGCTGTTTTTAATATCAATTCTTTTTGGGGCTTTAAATTTAATAGGCGATATAATCCTTATTCCCATATATGGGGCAAAGGGAGCGGTATTGGCTACCGGGGTCTCTGGCGTACTCTTAATAGTAGTGTTCCACATGGTCATAAAAAGAAGCCTGAGTATCAGTTACCCCTGGCGTTCGTTTGCTAGTTTCAGTTTGAATACCCTGGCGATGTGCGTTGTACTGTTCGCGTTAAAAGGGCTGCCCAACGGCGTTTTTTCTCTTGTTTGTGTTTTTTTAACTGGATTAGCAGTATACATCACAGCCTCTTATTTTAATAAAGGATTTGAGAAAAAAGACAGGGAATTGATAAATAAGGGCATAGGGAGAGAGATATGGGTATTCTAAATAAGGTACTGTCAAGTAGGACTATTTCAAGGAAAATGGTTTTATTTTTATTAAGGACGCATCATAAGATATACGCGATGCTGGGAAGATGCGCTGCTTTTAGCGAGGGAGGACTACATCCAAAACATAGATTAATGGATTACCATAAATTTTTTGTAGACAATATTAAAGAAGGCGACAGAGTTTTAGACGTGGGCTGTGGGAATGGTGCATTGAGTTTTGATCTAGCCGGGAAGGCAGCATTTGTGACAGCCATAGATATAAACAGGGAAAATATAGAACATTGCCTGAAAAAATATAAAAAGGAGAACATAAAATATATTCTGGATGACATCTGGAATTTGCCTCAAGGTTCTAGATTTGACGCGGCTATACTTTCTAGCGTGCTGGAGCATATCGAGGATAGGATAGGGTTTTTGCAAAAGTTAAGCAAGGTCACCGAAAAGATCATAGTGCGCGTTCCCATGATAGACCGCGACTGGGTGTCTTTATATAAAAAGGAATTAGGCCTGCCGTATCTATTGGACCCTACTCATAAGATAGAGTATACGCTGGATGTATTTAACGACGAATTAAAGCGCGGCTGTTTTAAATTAGAAAAATATTCCATCAGATTTGGGGAGATTTGGGCGGTATGTTCAAGAAATTTTTAAGAAATTTATTATTTTCCGGGAAGAACAGGTTAAAAAGCGGAGAAAAAGAAAGGCTTATGGCAATTACGGAAGACCGCATTACGAAGCTTGCTGTGGAGGTTACCAATATCTGCAACGCGAACTGCATTTTTTGCGGTTATCGTCACCAGAAAAGAAAAAAATATATTTTATCAAACGAACAATTCAGGTATTTTTTGGATAAATATGTGGAATACGGGGGAGGAGAATTAAAATTTACCCCTATCGTGGGAGACCCTTTAGTTGATAAAAATTTAATAGATAAGATCAAGATGGCCAGGAGAGAAAGATGCATAGGGCATATGTATCTATTTACAAATCTGATAGGACTGAATAATTTTAATATCACTGATTTTCTGCTTTCAGGGATTAACAGGGTTTATGTCTCTACATGCATTGGTAATAAAAAAATGTATAAACGCGTATTCGGAGTAGACTGTTATGATGTCGTGATCAGTAATATAGAAAAACTGCTCAAAGAGAACAATAAGCTTGGAAAACCGGTAAAGATCGTTATCACATCAAGGGGGGAGAGGCCTTACAGGGGTATTTATGGAAGCAGCGATTATAAGCGTATAGTTGGTTTATATGGCGCCAATATTGAGATACTGGAGGAATATGGCAATTGGACAGGTGATGTCACTGAAAATGAACTTCCCAGGGGGCATTCCTTCAGAAAGATAAAAAACAGGATAGAGCCGTGCTCCCAACTATACAACGGATTTATTATATTGGCTAACGGGGATGCTGGCATCTGCTGGTGCACTGATCTGGAGGCCAACCTGATCATAGGCAATGTATATAAGGAGTCTCTGGATGATATATGGAGAGGCGAAAAATTGAAATCTATGAGGGAAAATTGGTTAAAAGGGGATATGCCTCCTATATGCAGGAATTGCCACATATATACCCCTGTGTCGGTTTTTTTATCTTGTAACAGGAAAAAGATAAATAATACTAAGGAGAGTTTTCAGTATGCAGGGAAATAAGAAAGAAACCATATATTGCAAAAGATGTATTCTTCCTGACAGATATCCAGAGGTTAATATTAATGACCAAGGGATATGTAATTTTTGCCTGGCACATTCTGACCACGCAGTCTTAGGAGAGGGTGCATTGGCGGGATTGGTAAATTCTCTTAAGAAAGGCAATAAATATGACTGTGTAGTGCCAATAAGCGGGGGTAAGGATAGCTCGTTTATATTGTATTACGCGGTTAAAAAATTGAATCTTAAAGCTGTCGCGGTTAATTATGATTCAGGGGTGCAGTCCGATTTAGCCATAGAGAATATGAAAAACACCTGCAGGATACTCAATGTCCCCCTGGTCTTTAAAAAGGCGGATAGGAGACTACAGATGAAAAGGCTGGAGACCATGCTGAAACTATCAGAGCGGCTTGGTTCTTTTGTCCTTGGATGCGGAGGATGTGTTCCAGTATTGCAGGCAGCGACTATAGGCTTTGCAAATGATAATGATATACCTATTATTTTAGACGGGGGATCATCTTTGGAGCATGTCCCTGTATTGAGAAATAAAATAAAAAAATCAAAGTTAAAATCAATCGTAAAGAGATTAAAAGACAGGATAGAATCTATAGTGAGATATAAGCTGTATGATTTGGATTTTGTTAAGTATATATATTTATTTAAATATAAAAAATATAATAAACAGCTTAATGAGCATATGGGTGTTTCCAAGACCGTAAGGCCGCCCCTTGGATATACAGATCCGATTGTCTCCAGGAACACCACTATTATACGTTTTTCGAATTATATAATGCTGCCTGAGATGGAGATCGTCAGGATTATAAAAGAAGAATTGAATTGGAAAAATCCGACAGGGACAGATAAAAGATTTGATTGTCTGCTACATTGCTTGTCTGACTTTGATCATTTGATGAAATACGGTATAACAAGCAATGGCATGGTTTATTCTAATATTATACGACAGGGGCTGATGAGCAGGGAAGATGCCCTTTATAAAGAAAGTTACGCAAAGGATAATGTTTTTAGAGACTGCGCCTTATTAGCTAAAAAACTTAAATTGGATAATTACGAAATGCCGTCTTTATGAAAAGAAACGTTAACGTATATACATCAAGAGAAGATAAACCTGAGTATCTTTTGAAGATATTTCCTGATTTATTTTTATCATCAGATAGTTTATTGGATGTGGGTTGTGATAAAAAGCAGTTAAAGAAAATTTTGTTACCGAAGACATCTTATGCCGGCATAGATATAACAGGGATGCCGGATATCATATTTGATCTGGATAGTGGGAAAAGCCTGCCTTTTGAAGACAAAAAATTTGATCTAGTTTTTTGTTCAGAAGTGCTGGAGCATCTTGAAAATATACATTTTATTTTTGATGAATTATGCAGAGTTTCAAATAAATATGTACTTATAAGCCTGCCTAATGCTATGACAGGGATTTCCGCTTATTTACGCGGCAACATTTATTCTGATACTTTAGAGAAAAATAAGATGTTCGGCAAATACATTAAATTTTACGGCTTGCCTCTGGATAAGCCCCTTGACAGACATAGGTGGTTTTTCAATACAGAGGAGGCGCTAGAATTCGTAAGATACAGAGCGGAGAAGAACGACTGTAAAATAGAACAAATACTTTATTCAGCGGATCTGAGCGATATACAGCCTAGTATTTCTCAAAAGATATTAACTTGGTTCAATAGGAAGAAGTTGCTTAATTCTTTTAATCATATGACTTGGTTTTTGATTAAAAAGGGTTAAAAAATATTAATCATGAAAAAGACTATTTTTCAAATAATATATGATTTTATATGCATGCCGTTTCGTTTAGTCCTTTTGCCGGACAGTATCTGCGAAAGGCTTGGCTTGACATCATTGCGGCAGGAACGCGTATTTAATGTATTGCCGCATGTCAAAGGCAGGCTGATTGATATAGGATGCGGAGATAATATGCTGGTAAATATCTATTCTAATGGCTTAGGCGTTGATAACCGAGATTTAGGAAAAGGAGCTGTTATAATAAAGAATGTTGCCAATTTACCCTTCGAAGATCATACCTTTGATACAGTGACTTTTGTGGCTTCTTTGAATCATATAGTTTCCAGAAAAGAGGCCTTGAGTGAGGCAAGGCGTTTATTGAAGCCGGACGGAAGACTTATTGTAACAATGATAGGGCCTATAATAGGAGCAATAGCGCATTTATTATGGTGGTATAGTGAAGATAAGCATCGAGGGGGCATGAAGAATGGAGAGGTAGGAGGCATGACTACCAAAGAGATACTGCGTTTATGTCTTGGGGCCGGATTCCAATTAAAAGAACATCAGAGGATCGTATACAAGATGAACAACATATATATCTTCGAATTGAAAAACGCGTAGGATCTCGCTGAAACGGAAAGTTCAATGTCGCGTGTATCGGAAAAGACAATCAGGGATTTTGGAGATCAATGGAAACAACATGAAGAGAATAGTGGCTATTACGCATCCAGGGAGCTTTTTAAAGACATCATATCCCCTTTATTGAGGATTGAGGATTTAAAAGGGGCTAGGGTAGCTGAGATAGGCAGCGGCACAGGGCGTATCGTCAATATCCTGCTGGAATCGGGTGTCAGTCATGTGTTTGCGATAGAGCCGTCCGAGTCATTTAATATATTAAGACAGAACGTCTCGGATCCGGATAAGGTGACTTGTCTTAAAATAAAAGGCAAAGACCTGCAGGCTTATGGAGATTTGGATTTTGTTTTCTGTATAGGCAGCATACATCACATGCCGGATCCGAAACCTGTTGTTGATGCTGCTTATAATGCCTTGCGCAAAGGAGGCCGTATGATTATGTGGTTATACGGATATGAAGGCATAGAGATATACGTAAATGTCATAAAAACCATGCGTTTCATCACGACCCGTATTCCTGACACAGCCCTCAGGATCATTGTAAGGATGATAGACATACCTTTAATAGTATATATGCATCTATGCGCCAGGTTTAAACTGCCATTTGCCGAGTATTCCAAGGTATTAATGAAGCTGGAGCCGCGACATCGCAGGCTTACTATTTTTGATCAACTGAACCCTGATTATGCTAAATATTACAGATATGAAGAGGCGCTGAATCTTTTATCAGGCAAGTTTCGGGATATAAAAATCAAGAACCGCAGGAATTACAGCTGGACGGTGATCGGGACAAAATGAATATAACGCTGCTTTTTACGTATAATATTTCTCTGGAGGAATGGAGTTATAAGGGCCTGATTGACAGGGAGCTTTTAATCTATCATCGTTTTATAGATAAGGGTCATAAGGTGAATTTTATCACTTACGGCGGGACAGATGACTTGAGACATCAAGAAAAGACAAAAGATATAAGGATATTTCCTGTCTATGAAAGGGCAAAAAGGTCCAGATGCGAAGCGGTTAATATATTGAAATCCCTTTTTATCCCCTTTAAATTCAGGGATGTTTTTAAAAATACAGATATTATAAAAATAAACCAGATGCAGGGGGCATGGGTAGGCCTTATCGCAAAATATATTTACCATAAAAAATTAGTGGTACGCTGCGGTTTTGAGTGGTACAGGAATGCTTATATACGCAGGAAAAAAACCTTTGCCGTATTCAAAAATGGTCTTGTGTATATATTGGAATGGTTGGTCTATAAGTTATGCGACGAGATTATCATATCTAATGAAACAGACGCAGAATTTATTAAAAGTAACTTTAATATAAGAAAGTCAAAGGTGCACTTGATAAGGAATTACGTGGATACAGCTATCTTTAAACCGCTGAATAGCGTTAAGAAAGAAGGCAATAGATTGCTGTATATAGGGAGATTTGAGCCGAGAAAAAATATATTAAACATATTAAAGGCTGTTAAGGATACGCTGTATGCCTTGGATATAATAGGCTATGGCGAAGAAAAGGATTTATTGAATAATTTTGTCAGAGATAATAGTCTAAACGTGGTATTTTTGGATATTCTCCCGAATAATAAACTCCCCACGTTGCTTAATAAATATAACGCATTGATATTAGCGTCGCTCTACGAGAACAGCCCAAAGGTGATCCTGGAGGCTATGTCTTGCGGTGTACCTGTCATAGGGGCAGATGTGTCCGGGATACGTGAATTAATAAGGCATAGGGAAAACGGATTCTTATGTGACACTGATCCATCTTCTATCAGGGCAGCTGTCGATTCTGTCATGCGAGATCCTGTGTTGCGGAATAATATGGCGGAATCAGCAAGAAGATATATAATGGAGAATTGCGATATAGAGATTATATTGGAAAAGGAGCAGGGCATATATAATAGCCTGACTAATTAAGATGAAGAAATTCCTACTTGATTTATTGGTTTGCCCGCATTGTAAAGGAGAGCTGCGGCTCGAGGGGGCCGAGTATGCGGGCAAGGAAATAGAATCCGGCAGATTGGCATGTTCTTGCGGAGAGGTGTTCTCTATAAAAAACAGCATACCAAGGTTTATCAGGCCGGAAAATTATGCGGATAGCTTTAGTTTTCAGTGGAGGTATTTTTCAAAGACGCAATTGGATTCTTTTAATAAGACGCATATTTCAGAAAATAGATTCAGAGAAATAACAGATCTGTCTCATAAGAGGTTAGACAACAAGGTTGTTCTGGATGCGGGTTGCGGTATGGGCCGTTTCCTGGAGATAGCAGCTAAATCTAATGCTCAGGTAGTAGGAATTGATATGAGCCTGGCAGTGGATGCTGCAAAGGCTAATTTAAAGGACTTCCCAAATGTCCACATTGTGCAGGCAAGTATATTTAATATGCCTTTTAAACGGCATAGTTTTGATTTTATCTACAGTATAGGCGTTCTGCATAATACCCCGGATCCGAAAAAGGCCTTTAAGTCATTAACGCCTTTTTTGTCCAAGAATGCAGGCATAGCTGTATGGTTAGGCCCTAAGACTAAATTCCCGTGGTTTTTTACAGCGACGCGTGCGGTAAGGTCTTTTACTCCGAACATGAAGCCTGTATTTTTACTTAAGCTGGTCAGGTCCTTAGTGCCGTTGTGCCTGCCTTTAGTCAGGATCCCGTTTATCGGACCTTTACTTAAAGGTAAGATTATCCCAGTATGCGATTATAAGAATCAGCTCCCTTTGAATAATGCCCAGCTTCTGGAATGGAGCGTCCTTGATACATTTAATATTTTGTCTCCTAAATATCTGCACCCGTGTAAACCCCAGGAGGTTAAATCCTGGTTTCTTGAATCCGGGCTTCGTGATATACAGATAACTTCTCCGTCTGTTACGGGCCGGGCTCATTCATAAAGAGTGTAAAAAATGCCGCACATCAAAATTAAAAAAATAGATGTCTTTATATTAATCTTTATCGCCTTGGTGTCGCTTATGCTCAGGATCCCCACGAAAGATACCATACTTGGGGCCTATGATCAGGTTTATATTTTTGACGAAGGCGCGAGATTTTTTAAGACCTCATTTTTTGAGACCAGGGAATGGTATAATAATAAATTTGTGCATTTATTTGTTTTGTCCAACCAGGGAATAAGCGATACGCTCCTGGAGTCTTTGAATTTATTTTTTTTAAAACTCTTTAACCTGAGGATCGTATGGTGGAGTTATTTCCTTTTTCATTATTTATTCGATGTTGTCAATGCGCTCTTGATCTATGTCCTTTTAAGATTTTTTGTTGATAGGCGCTTGTCTGTGATAGGATCTTTTTTATATGTTTCCATGCCTATATTTTTCTATCATTCATCTATATTCCCTCTTTGGCTGGTGTATTCTGTTTTTTTTGAAATATTGCTTTTTATAGCTTTTTATATTTTTTATCTGACAAAAAATAAAGCGTATTTATATGTCTCTTCCGCGATTTTATGTTTTATATTGTTAGGGGATACAAACTTTTTCGTAATTACGGCTCTATCCATGATGCTTATCGCTTTGCTGAAAAATAGAGGCATGATCAGCAAGAAAGATGTGCTGATATTTTTTATTTTCCCTGGAATAATAATGCTGGCGAATGGGTTTATAGCTATTTTCGCGTTTAGTAAAGGATATTTTCTGGGGTTGTTTGGATACGCCTTTGGGCATTATAGGCAGCTTGGCAATGTCAGGCATTTTGACCCTGGAGGCTACATTAAAACCCTAATTGGTTCCGAAGGTCTATTCGCATTTTTTAATCTATTTACGCTTTTTTGCTGGATAAAGAATAAATTTTTCGCAATAAATAAAAGGGATTTGAGCCTATTTGAGAATTTGTTTGGTATCTGGAACCTATTATTGTTGGTCCTGGTATTCTTGTCGCAGAGAATAAACGTGCCTTTGGGCCTATATTATCTTCCCGCGATAATATTCAGCGTCTGCTATTTAAGGAACTTACATAAAAAAAGGTATGTTTATATAATGCTGATTTTTATAATCACCCAGTTTGCGTTATCGATTAACGCGAAATATTCATTTATAGACTTACCACCGGTAGCAGAACTGCGCTATATGAACAAGGATTTTGGACAGAAGGCAGCGGGTTTTTGGATAAGGGAAAATACAGCGGAAGATGATTCCGTGCTTGTGGTCACTCCTGATATCAAGGGGGATTTTTTTAAATACTCTCATCCAAACTATTTAGAATCAACAGAGTTGTACTTCAAGAAAATTTACGCGTATTGCAACGGCAGGGCACCTAAGAGACTTTTTTCAGTCCATCATATATTTGGAGAAGGAGAAATATATTATGATCTAGGCGATCCTCCAGAATATATCGTAGATTTCAGCGGATCGGAGAATAATTTTTTAAAGCTAAAGGGGTATATTAATTTTCCAACAGAAAGATATGAGAAAAAGGCCGTAATACTAAACGACAGGGAAGATGTCATGATCAGCGTGTATCAGAAAGGCTTGATGTTTCAGCAAATCCAGATTTTGAAAAAATCAGAACTGAATGAAATATATGACAGAAAATACGCTTATTTCAATGATATGGTTTTTTCTCCTTACCAGGGTTTATGGGTTTATATACCGTGATAGGACTATAGAATATGTGCGGGATCTGTGGAATAGCTAATATATCGGATATCTCAAGAAAGATAGAAGCGTCTCATATCAGGCTGATGTGCGATACATTGATCCACAGGGGTCCGGATGAAGATGGCGCGTATATTGACAACCATGTCGGTTTGGGCATAAGGCGCCTGCGGGTTATAGATTTAAAAACCGGCAGCCAGCCGATATTTAATGAGAATAAGAGCATATGTGTAGTTAATAACGGAGAGATATATAATTTTAAAGAACTAAGGGAAAGGCTGCGCGCCAAAGGTCATGTCTTTTCTACAAATTCCGATGCAGAGGTCATAGTCCATTTATACGAGGAGGATGAAAATAGATTCATCGAGAATCTTGACGGCATGTTTGCCTTTGCCTTGTGGGATAAAAGGAACAGGAAGCTGGTAGTTGCGAGGGATAGGCTTGGGGTCAAGCCTTTGTATTATACGGTATCGGATTCAAGACTTTTATTCGCGTCTGAGGTAAAGGCAATCATCGGCATAGAGGAAATAAGTCGGGATATCAATATGCAGGCCTTGGATTATTATCTTTCGCTGAATTATATTCCTTCGCCATTGACCATGTTCAAAGACATCTATAAACTGCCTCCGGCCAGCTTTCTTACACTGCATAAAGGCAGGGTCAACATCTCTAAATACTGGGATATAACATATAAAAAGGATTCCGGCAATGGCGTAAAGAAAGAGGGGTATTATTGCGAGGCGATATTGGGACTACTGGAAGAGGCTGTTAAGAAGAGGCTGGTGAGCGATGTCCCTCTCGGATTCTTTTTAAGTGGCGGGATAGATTCAAGCGCTATTGTGGCGTTGGCGAGCCGTTTTAATAAACCGATCAAGACTTTCTCCATAGCTTTTAAGGAAGGGTCTTTTGATGAATCGCGTTACGCGAGATCAGTGTCTGAAAGGTTTGGTACAGAACATCATGATTTTACAGTTTTGCCTAAAATAGAAGATATATTAGAAAAGGTCGTGTGGCATATGGATGAGCCTTGCGCGGATTCTTCGGCGATCCCAGTATATTATTTGTCGAAAATGGCGCGCGAACAGGTTACAGTAGCCTTGTCAGGAGACGGAGGGGATGAATTATTCGGAGGATATCATTCTTACAATGCTTATAAAGCTGCAAGGATCTATAGAAAGACACCAGGTTTTCTTAAGTATGCCATTAAAAATGCCATAAAAAGAATACCTGTCTCATATTCGAAAGTGAGCATGGATTATATGGCTAAAAGGTTTGTAGATGGAGTCGATCTGGATCCGTTAAGAGCGCATCTTTGGTGGACAGGTTCATTCAGTGAAACAGAAAAAGACTGTTTATACTCTAGGAACATAACTGGCCGCTTAAAAGGCTCAGGTAATTTTCAAATATTCAGAGATCATTATGAAAGAGAAGGCGCGAATGATGAATTAACCAGGCTTCTTTACCTTGATTTAAAGACATATTTGAGTGATGATATCCTGGTAAAAGTAGACAGGATGAGCATGGCCAATTCTTTAGAAGTAAGGTCTCCTTTTCTGGATTTTAAATTAGCGGAGTTCGTATCTAATATCCCTGTCCAATTTAAAATACGCGGGTTTGAAAAAAAATATATATTAAAAAAAGCCGTTTCTAAGATCCTTCCTGGGTCAGTTGTCAATCGTGGCAAAAAAGGCTTTAGTATCCCGGCTGGCCTCTGGATCAGAACGCACCTGAAAGAAATGACCATGGATTTATTGAATACCGGAAAGATAAAAGAACAGGGATTTTTTAATCCGGCATTTGTATCAAAATTATTAGATAGGCATATCAGAGGAGAAGAGGATAATGGTCATCGCATCTGGGGATTGTTAGTTTTTTCTATATGGCATGAAACATTTATCAAAAGAAAGGTAAAGGTATAAAAATATGGATATGAAAAAACCTTATCTAAGCGTTATAGTGCCTCTTTTTAATGAAGAGCACCATATAGCATTGCTTTACAATAAGTTAAAGGAAGTCATTTCTAGATCAGGGATAATTTATGAATTAATATTTATAGATGATGGCAGCATAGACAAGACTTTTGATTTGGTCATGGAGTTACATAAAAAGGATAAGGATGTAAGGGTCATAAGGTTCTCTAAAAATTTCGGCCAGACGCTGGCATTGTCAGCCGGGTTTGATTCCGCGAACGGAGAAGTTATAATAGCTATGGATGGGGATATGCAGCACGACCCGGAGGATATACCTTTATTTTTAAGCAAAATAGAAGAAGGATACGATGTAGTCAGCGGATGGAGAGAAAACAGGGTAGATGCCTTTTGGTCAAGAAGGCTTCCGTCTATGGTAGCGAATAAAATAATCTCCTGGATCTCCGGGGTAAAATTGCATGATTTTGGGACAACATTCAAGGCTTATAAAAGCCATACTATAAAGAACTTGGATCTTTTCAGTGAATTACATAGGTTTATACCTGCTTTAGTCAGCGTACAGGGGATCTCTATGACAGAGGTGCCTATTAAAAACACAGCCAGGAAACACGGGAAATCTAAATATAACCTTTTTCGTGTTTTCAAGGTCCTGCTTGATTTTGTGGTTGTTAAATATCTGATCAGTTTTATTAATTCCCCTTTAAAGATATTCGGTTCTTTGGGCTTGTTCATGTCTATGGCAGGCATATTCATAGACATTATTTTAATCGGCCTGTTTCTCTTAGGAAAGATCGCCAATGTCAGGGATCACGGTGGGCTGCTGTTATTGTCGGTTCTATTGGTGGTAGTCGGAGTGCAATTTATAACAGTGGCTGTCATAGCGGAGATAAGCGCCAAGATCTACCATGAGGTAAAAGGCCGGAAGGGATATGCGATAAAATTTAGAACAGATTAATCTATTAGTGTTTTAGTAGTATAAGATTTATATATGAAAAATATTGCATTTATTATATAATTATAGCTTAAAATAGATATAGTCTTTCAGAGAGAGGACGTTTTATAGATGCTTAAAAATGAGAACATAATCTGCATATCCAGCATTGACTGGGATTTTATATGGCAGGGTCATCAAGAGATAATGTCTACCCTGGCAGAAAAGGGGAATCGTGTGCTCTTTATAGAAAATACAGGAGTGCGTACGCCAGGCATAAAAGATCTCTCCCGTATAAAGAGCAGGATCAGGAACTGGCTCAGGGGCGTAAAGGGTATACGCAAAGAAAGGGAAAATTTATACATATTCTCTCCTTTGGTCCTGCCGTTTCCTTATTCAAGGGTTGCGAGATGGATCAACAGGTATTTGATATTGGCTGTGCTGGAGAAATGGATGAAAGCGGTAGATTTCAGCGATCCTATTGTCTGGACATTTTTGCCTGCGCCTCTAAGCATGGATATAGCCGATAGTTTGATGAAGAAACTTATAGTCTATTATTGCATAGACAATTTTTCCGGCAGTTCTCTATCGGCAAAGAAGATAGGAAAGTCAGAAGAAAGCCTGCTTAAGAGGTCTGACCTGGTTTTTGTGACATCAGAAGAGCTTTACAATAAATGCGCCAGGCATAACAGCAATGTCTATAAATTTCCTTTTGCCGTAAGTTTTGAAAAATTCGAAAAAGCAAGGCTGGGAAACACTGAGATCCCCGAGGAGTTAAAAAATATCAAACAGCCGATAGTCGGCTATGTGGGAGGAGTGCATAAATGGGTAGATCAGGGATTGATCAATGAATTAGCAAAGAAACATACTGACTATTCTTTTGTTTTTGTCGGTCCGATCCAAACCAAAGTATCCGAGCTCCTGAAACTTAAAAACGTTCATTTTTTAGGCAAAAAAGAACATGAAAGACTGCCTTTATTCATAAAATATTTCAATGTATGCATCATTCCTTATCTTATTACGGATTACACCAGAAATGTTTATCCTACAAAGTTAAATGAGTATCTTGCTCTGGGCAAAGCGGTCATATCGACACCTTTGCCGGAAATAGAATTATTTAATAAGGAATATGAGGATATTGTATGTATAGCCGAAGATGCCAATGCCTTTAGTGGGCACATAGAAAGGACTGTTAGGGAAAATGAACCTTCTTTGGTAAGCAGGAGAATAGAAACAGCGCGGGATAATAGCTGGGAGAGCCGAATAGAGAAAATGAGCTCTACAATAGAAAAAGAGCTCGAAAGAAAAAAAATAGACAGGGAAAAAAGATGGAAGGAAAATCTCCTTATTTTTTATAAGACAGCAAGAAAAAAGGCCGTCCGTTTCGGAATAATATGCCTTTCAGTATATCTTTTACTGTTCAAAACGCCTTTTATATGGTTTGCAGCCGAGCCTTTGAAGATCTCAGATGCCCCGCGTAAGGCAGACACTATTCTCGTATTTGGAGGAGGCGTGGGCGAGACAGGTGGGCCAGGCAGGAGTACCATAGAGAGGGCAAGATACGCCGCAGAACTCTATCTAAAAGGTTATTCCGGCAAAATAATATTCTCATCAGGATATACATATATTTACAACGATGCCGAAAACATGAGACTTATGGCTGTTTCTATGGGGGTAGACGAAAGAGATATTATTTTAGAACAAAAAGCAAATAGCACTTATGAAAATGTAATATTTTCAAAGGAGATTTTAGATAAAAATAATTGGCATTCAGTATTATTGGTTTCTTCGCCGTATAACATGCGCCGCGCTGATTTAGTATTCGATAAGCATGCTGGGGGCGTAAATATGTTTTGTGTGCCGGTTGAAAAAAGCCAGTTTTATGACAGGACTTTTGGTATAAAGGTAGGGCAGATAAGAGCGATCGTGCATGAGTATATCGGCATTATATATTATTTATTAAGAGGATATGCGTAAATTGAGATATGAAAAGCATTAAAGTTAGGAATATTCTGTTTATAATATTTATTCTTGCGCTAGCTCTGAGATTATTCGCCGTTGCTACGTATCAAGAGTCAGGTAAACCGCTTTATGCAGATGCCAGGGTTTATGATAATTTGGCGGTAAACATAATGTCCGGTCATGGCTTTACGCAAGTCGTTGATGGGCCAAGAGTTCCTACGTCCAATAGGATGCCTATGTACCCGTTATTTTTAGCAGGTGTTTATTCTGTCTGTGGACATAGTTATTTGGCTGTAAGAATAATACAGGCTATTTTAGGCGCCTTGTTTTGTGTCGTGATATTTTTTATTACCAATATTATCTATAATGATATAAAATCCGGCATCTTGGCTGCTTTGATGGCGGTTTTTTATAAGCCTTTTGTTTCAGGTTTTCTCTATTATGGCGGCCCTGCTTCAATTCTTTCGGAATATTTTTATATTTTTATACTTGGCGTTAGTATTTTATTTTTACTTTATTTTCTCAAGACAGAAAAGAAAGTTTTTGCGGTATTATCAGGTATTTTTGTAGGACTAACAATATTAACCAGGCCGGAATTCGCGTTATACCCGGTTGTTTTGTTTCTGTATTTAGTTTTTTCATGCAGGTTTAATATGAAAGTTTTTTTTAGAAAGTTTTTTATGATGTATGTTTTTATAGCATTGGTTTTGGCTCCATGGGTGACTAGGAATTATCTTGTTCAGGGTAAATTTATTCCACTAACTACCGTAAGTGGTTTTGCATTTTGGATGGGGAATAATTCTGTTGCGAGTGGCGGATGGGCCTATCCTCAACACTATTCTAAAGTCATGGATGAAATAAAGAATATCTCCGAGTACGAGAAGAACAGGATATATTTTAAGCAAGGGATCGAGGAGTTAAAAAGAGATAAGAAGAGAATACCAGGCTTATTCTTTAAAAAAGCAATAGTGCACTGGGCGCCTTTTGAAAAAGGATTAAAGGTGTTCAATCCTTTTTACGCATTCGTGCTTTTCTTCGGAGTTATCGGAATTTTATTTTTTAGAAAACATGGTATCATGGAAGATATCGTGTTGATGATTTTTGCGGTCACGACACTGACAGCAATTATTATATGGGGAGATCCGAGGTACAGGTATCCTTATGAATCTTATTTGATTATTTTTGCTGCCGTTGCAATAACTAAAATCTATAGCATGATAAAAAGAAAGGTCTTGGCTTATGGAAAAGGATAAAAATAAAACCTGCGCTATCTCGTTGGTAATGCCTGCTAAAAACGAAGAAGAAGGAATAGCTGAACTTGTGGATTCATCAAGAAATTTTGTGGATGAGATCATAGTTGTAGATGGGCATTCAAGCGACAAAACAGCAGAGCGCGCTTCTTCTAAAGGAGCAAAGGTCGTTTTTGATAATAAAAAAGGTAAGGGGGATGCATATAAGGTAGGCATACAAGAGGCAAGCGGGAATATAATTGTCTTTATGGATGCAGATGGGTCGCATGATCCGGCGCAAATCCCTGCATTAATAGAGCCTTTATTGAAGGATGAGGCAGATTTTGTAATAGGGTCAAGACATAAGGGCGGAAGCGACGAATGGAAGGGGGACCTTGACACGTATTTACGTAGTGTAGGCGGTGGATTTTTAACATTAGTGATTAATTATATATGGAAAACAAATCTTACAGAATGCCTTAATGGGTTCAGGGCTATAAAAAGAGATGTTGGGTTGAAGCTTGACTTAAAGGCTGATGATTTTGATATTGAGCAGCACATGATAGTCCAATGCCTTAAGAAAAAATTTAGAGTAACAGAGGTAAATTCTCACGAATATGAAAGAAAATGGGGTGTCTCCAAATTGCCTACTTGCAGAAAAGCGCATTTATTTTTCTGGAGGTTGTTTTTGGATATTTTTAATTTATGACAGGTTAGGTGAAAATTGAAAATATTGCTTTGTACCGCAACAAGAGAAAGTAATCCTGCTTCAATAAAGGCTATTGATGAGGTGTTTACTGTTTCAGAGTCGCTAGGGATAGCTTATATAGCCGCAGTTTTAATACAAAATGGTTATGATGTCGAGGTATTGGATTGTCTTGCGGAAGGATATGATAGCGGCGCATTTCAAGCATTCTTGCTGCAAAAGAAATATGATGTTATAGGTATAAGCACATATACACCCGACTGGTATATAACAAAGAAAAATCTTTCAATGATTAAGAGGCTGCAACCTGACTCAATTACAGTTATAGGCGGCCCGCATGTAAACTCTATGGTAAGTGGAGGCTTGGGTAAATATTTATTTAGCGATAGCGATTTTTTCGATTTCGCTGTTTATGGCGAAGGCGAGCAGACGTTCTTAGATATAGTTAGAGCAGTAGCAGATAAGAAAGACATAAATAACATTGATGGAGTTCTCTGGAAAAATAGTAACGGGCAAGGCCATATAAATTTGCCGCGGAAGCTGATAAAGGATATAGACACAATACCTTTTCCTGCTTTAGAATGCCTTCCCCTGTCTAAATATAAAAGGACACCTTCAAGCTATAAAAGACCACCGGTGAGATCTATATTGACAACAAGAGGATGTCCATATTCATGCATCTTTTGCGATCGGGGCGCTTTCGGCTCTTTCGTAAGGCAAAGGTCTATAGAAAACGTAATGCGTGAAGTTGATAGATTGGTAAAAGAATTTAAAACAAAAGAATTAAGGATTTGGGATGATGTTTTTACCATGAACGAAAAAGTTACAACAGGAATCTGCGATGAATTAAAAAGGTATGATTTGGTCTGGAGTTGTAATGGCAGAGTTAATATGATTACCCCTAACATGCTCAAACATATGAAATCTGCAGGTTGCTGGTCAGTAGATTTTGGCATAGAGAGTGGCAGTAATAAAATACTAAAATTAATCAATAAAAAATTTACTATTCAAAAGGCATCCGAAGCTATAAAAATGGTAAAGAAAGCGGGAATGGAGGTAAGGGCATTTTTTATTTTAGGGCTTCCCGAAGAAACAATAGAAACTGTCCAGGATACCATTGATTTTGCACTTTCAAGTGATATTGATTACGCGACATTCTATCTGCCCCAGGCTTATCCCGGTACAAGGCTATATGAAATAGCCAAAAAAGAAAATGCGTTAGAAACAGATTATTCAAAATATCTTATTACAGGAAAAGAAGCTTCTTATGTAAATAAAAACATCGGTCTAAAAAATATACAGCTTTTTCAAAGAAAGGCCTACGCGTCCTTTTACAAGCGCCCTTCTTATATAGCAAAAAGAATATTGAAGATCAGGAGCTTTGAGGACATCAAGAGATATTTGAGCGCCATATCAATTTTTAAGATCTAATTTAAGGTGATTTTTGGACATGTTATCGGTTATTGTTCCTGTATATAATGATGAGAAATATTTAGCGAAATGCTTGGAGTCTGTATTTAATTCTGATTACCCGGATTTTGAAGTAATAGTTGTAAACGATAATAGCACAGACGGTTCATTGGATATCGCAAAAAGATTCTCATGTCGGATAATAGATTTAAAAACAAATGAAGGAGTAGCTACAGCGAGAAATAAAGGCGCGGAATCCGCAAAAGGAGATATTCTTGTTTTCTTTGATTCGGATGTAGTGCTTGAGAGAGACACTCTGTCAAAGTTCGCAAAAGCCCATAAAAATCCAGATATCAAGATATATCAATGTCAAATATACCATGAGTCATTGACTCCTGGGTTTACTCCCGCAGTCCATGCAGTGCTTCATAATTATCTATTGAGTTTAATGGGGTCGGAGACTTCATATGTGCAAACGTTTGCTTTCTCAATCAGTAAAGCAGTCTTTTTTGAAATAGGAGGATTTAATACTAGTTTTAAGTCGGCAGGAGGGGAAGAATTTGAGATAGGGCAGGTTATTCAACAGCACAATTACAAGATGTTGTTGGATCAGTCATTTCATGTACATCATAATTTTGTGAGTTTTCCGAAAAGGTTTAAAAAATTACTTAAAAGAAGCTATGTCTATGTAAGAATCGTCCTTCAGAGAAATTTTAAACTTGATAAGGGTTATGGTACTCTAAAGGAAGGCATTAATTCCATGCTTTCTGTGATCGGAATCTTGTCACTTAGTATTTCGTTATTTATGCGTTATGCGCTTTTATTATTTTTTGCTACTATATTAATTCAAACCCTTCTTGACCATGGCTTGTATGCTTATAGCGCTAGAAAAAAAGGGATATTTTTTTCAGCCCGTTCGATACCTATAATTTACCTTTGGTATTTAGCGATGGGCATGGGTGCTATAAGAGCTGTCCTATCTCACTATCTAACGAAGATATATTCTTGCCTAAAGATGTTCAATTTTTTATTTTCTAAAACTCCACCGTATGTAATATTTTTAGTAACGTCTAAATGTAATGCTCGATGCAAACATTGCTTTAATTGGAAAAAAGTGCAAAATCAGGAATTACCAAAAGAACTTACCTTAGATGAAATTAAAAAGATATCCGCAGGTTTTGGCATAATAAAATACATGACTTATGGCGGAGGGGAGCCTAGTTTACGAGAAGACATTGTGAGTGTTACGCAGGTATTTTATGGTAATAATAATTTAGAGAGGTTAAATTTTATTACCAATGGTTTTGCTACAGAGAAGCTTGTTAATGAGATAGAGGGGATTTTAAGGATTTGCCCGGGATTGCACCTTACAGTCAGTTTTTCAATAGACGGTATCGAAGGGCAGCACGATGAAATAAGAGGGGTGCCAGGGGGATTTAAAAGATTGTTAAAATCTGTAAATGAAATAAAAAATTTACAAAAATATTATCCTAAGCTGAAGATATTAGCAACAACTGTTTATTCCGGACTCAACTCAGATAATATATTCAATATTATAGATTATGTGACAAAGACATTGAAATTAGAAATGGTTCTGGGTTATATTCGCGGCGAGATATTTGATAAGGATGCCAAGAAAGTAGATATAGAAACTTACGTTAAGGCAAGCACGATGCTTATGAGGCTGAATACTAAGAATTCAAGAAATATTGATATAATTAGAGCGATAGACAATGTTTGCTTTAGATTAGTAGCAAAGACAAAGAAAAAAAAAGAGAGACTATTACAGTGTGTAGTTGGAAAAAAACTTATAGAGATAGATAGTGACGGTACGATAATTCCTTGCGAGATGTTAGATGTTAATTTTGGCAATATGCGAGATTATGATTACGATATCAAAAGAGTTTTAAAGACAAAGAAAGCCCTGGATTTCTTTAAATTCTTGAAAAGAAAAGATTGTTATTGTACATGGGAATGCGCTATGAAAAATAATATAATTTACTCTATATCGGAATATCCTGGTTTGTTTTTCGAATGCCTTAGGCAATTATTGATAAAGGATAAATAGTTTTTTTCTCAAGTTACAATGTCGAAAAGAACTGGAACATTATTTAATATGGGATTTACCAAGGGACGCCATACATTAGGGTTTATATTTTTGTTAGCCTTTATCATAAGGCTGTTATTTGTATTGCAGAGTAGCGACATTCCTACGGCAGATGCTTATATTTATGATGGATTAGGATTATCGCTGAGTCAGGGTAATGGTTATGTAAATATGTATGGCAGTCCTCATTCCTTTTATCCTCCGTTTTATCCGTTTTTTTTATCACTGATCTATGCTATTTTTGGGCATAGTTATCTCGCGGTAAGGATTATCCAGTCTATTTTAGGCGCGTTGACGTGCGTATTTATATATTCTATAGGGAATAGGCTGAAAGGCAGCGCTGTCGGCGTATTATCTGCTTCAGTAGCGGCGTTATACTTTGTATTTATAAAGAGCGCAGAGCTTTTGCTCACAGAATCATTTTTTACTTTTCTTTTATGCGCGATAGTTTTTTATATTCTTAAAATCAGGGAGAAAGAAGCTGTGCTCAAAAACTATGCCATTTTAGGATTATTAATAGGCGTGTCGCTTCTTACCAAGTCAGCGATGATGTTTTTTCCATTATTTTTGCTACCAGTGTTTATCGATATAAAAAAAGACAGGACAAAAAAATATTTATTGATGTTGCTATTTTTTGTCCTGACGGTTTCTCCATGGCTTATAAGGAATTATAATGTTTTTCATGGATTTATCGGGGTTTCCACGCAGAGCGGTATAGGTTTTTATTCTTCTTATCGGCCCCCTGAAGGCATATTCGGGAGGCTTGCCACTTCTGATGATCCCGTAATCAGAGAAGCAGGAAATATTGCTTCGCCTGTTTTGCGCAGTAATTTTTTAATAAAAAAGACATTCGAGTTTATATCGGAGAATCCCGTAGAAGTTTTAAGGTTGGAACTCAAGAAGATCTTATCTTTCTGGGCTCCGTTTGACTGGGAGATAGTAGGCGGGAGATGGTTTAATTTTGTATATGCAGCGATACTGCCATTTTTCGCGGTCGGAGCCTTACTTTCCCTTAAGGAATTTAAGAAGATTTACCCGGTTTTACTGCCAATAATTTATTTTCAAATAGTGGCTTTAGTCTTTTATGGCTCGCCGCGCTTTAGATTACCTGTGGAGCCATATATATTTATTCTGGCAACAGTAGGGTTTTTAGTATGCTGGAGGAGGTGGCGGGTATGATCGATGAGTTTTATAGAGAGATTATTAAAAGACTCGATATCCATTTTTTTGTTGAGACAGGCACAGATATGGGGGAGACGGTAGCTGAAGTGGCTAGGTGGTTTTCGGAGATGGATTCCAGATTTGGAAAAATATCTGATTATGCAGTGACTGGTGCAAGATACTATAGCTTAAATAGCAAACTCATTAAGTATCCTATTTTTGAAGATGTTAGTGAATCTCAATTTAATTTATTTTCTGTAGATATTGATCGTCATTCATTTGAGAGCGCCAGAGAACTTTTTAAAACAAATAAAAATATTAAACTGTTTCATGGGGATTCTGCAAAATTTTTACAAAAGTGTATTGATGAAGGCATATTTAAAAGTTCGAAAACAATATTTTTTCTCGATGCACATTGGGGGAAGTATTGGCCGTTAAGAGATGAGCTAAAGCAAGCATTAAAACTTGAGAAATCCGTCATTATAATAGACGATTTTTTTGTTCCTAGACGATCAAGTAAGCATCGGCCGCATGGAGATTTTGGATTTGATTTTTATTATGGGAGGATTTTGTGCTGGGGATATATTTACGATTTATTTTATAACGTAGATGTCAGAGTGTATTATCCTACCCATTCAAATAAATACGGCAGGGGTTTTGTTGTGTTGTTCAAAGGGTATAGTAGTGAAGAGCTTAGTTTTTTGAAAAGCATGCCGTTAGAGTATTTTGATAAAGACAACCCATTACATAGAAAACCAGTTTCTCTATCTTTGTTGGCATATTTTGATTTTTATTATTTTGTACGTCGCATAGTCCCTTTATCATTACTGAGAAGAGCTATAAGGATGTTTCAAAAGATAGTCCATTGAGTATATTATGAAGCCCTTGCTTTCGGAACAAGAGAAAAACAGGACCATTTATTGGGACAAGTTTGACCCTTTTGTAGAATTACGGATGGGATGGCGGGCTTCTATGATGCGCCATCTTTTTCATATTCTTCCGGGGCAGAGCATTCTTGAGATAGGAGGGGGTAACGGAAAATTTACACAGGTTTTAGCCCAGGCAACGCGAGGAGAATGCAAGATAACATCTATAGTTTTTTCACGCGAATATTTGGATAATAAAAAGAATCTTGCCTGCTCCAATGTAGATACATTATACATGGATATGTTTCCGGGATCATTAGTAGATAGAAAGTTTGATTGTGTAGTGGCGCAAGATATGTTAGAAAAAAACACTGCAACTGATTTTCTCTATATCGTTAAATCTTTGATAAAACCCGGCGGGAGCCTTCTTTTGTTCGAGCCTAATTCCTGGAATCCTTATTATAGAATCCGCAGAACGATCAGAAAAATATTACCGGTAGACTGGAAACGTCCGTCAGAAGGCGTTTTACTTAATAGGCTGCAGGTGTTTTCTGTTTTGTCAGAAATAGGATATGCTAAAATCAATGTCCTTCCTTACGATTTTCTTTATTCACCGATTCCCAAATTTTTAGTATGGCCGGCCAAGAACATGAGTATCATTATGGAAAATTGCCCTTATTTAAGAAATCTTGCCGGTTCATTGTATATTTGGGCGCAGAATCCTGCTTTTGAGAACCACAAAGAATTAACCGTGGATCTATGTGAACATCCCATGTTCTTTAAAAAGGTATCTTTTATAATACCATGTCATAATGAAGAGATGAATATAAAGTCGTTGGTAAAGAATTTAAAGGATTTTTATGACAGGTATATTTTTGAAATTATTATAGTAGATGATAATTCGAAAGACAGAACTGCTGAAATAACCGAGGCATTAGTGAAAGAAGATAGCCGTATAAGGCTTATAAAGCGTGTGCCTCCGAACGGAGTCGGCAGGGCTTTGCGAGATGGTCTGAAAAAGGCGAAGGGCGAATACATTTTAATAATGGACAGTGATTTTCAACATATTATCCCTGAAATGAGAGATCTTTTCGATGTCGTAGCCAAAGGCGCTGACGTAGCAGTAGGCTCCAGGTTTTCTCGTGATTCTGTTTTGGTAAAATATGATTTCACAAAAATTATAGCCAATCGTTTTTTTCATATATTAGCCAATTTATTTCTTGGCAGGCATTTTCGGGATATTTCCAATAATTTGAAGATTTTTCGCCGCGAAGTAATTGAGAAAATTACAATTGAATCGGATGATTTTGCTGCAAATGCCGAGACAGGCCTAAAACCTTTATTGCTCGGTTATAATGTTAAGGAGGTACCTATTTCCTGGATAAACAGAAGCGTAGACATGGGCGTTTCTTCTTTCAAGGTCTTTAAGACGGGACCAAATTATTTTAAGATTTTATTAAAACTGGTATGGCGACGGATAATAGGTAAGTTATGAAAATAAAATCTGCAGCGCCTATTTTTATTATAATCCTGGCGTCTTTATTTATAAATTTATGGGGAATAGCTCATGACATGCCTCATAGTTACGAACATGATGAAATAAATTTTGTCGTAACTGCTCTTAGTCTTGGCAAAGGAGAGCTGAACACCGGTTTTATACACGGGGGTTTTTTATATCATTTTTTATTTTTTGAATATATTATTTTTTATTTTATTAAGTTATTTTCAGGAAGCATAAAAACTACCAGTGACTTTTTGTTATATTATATAAATAATCCGGAAGCGTTCTTTTTGATAGGAAGAATCAGCATTGCTCTGTTAGCTACATTTTCTGTATTTTTAACATATCTGATAGCTAAAGGTTTAGCAAATAGATTCTCCGGTTTTTTAGCTGCGTTATTTCTGGCTTTTTCCCTGCTATATGTCATTATGGCGCATTTAATAAAAGCAGATATCATCTACGTTCTTTTTTTACTGCTTTCTTTTCTCTGTACAATGCGTGGCAATAGAAATAAGAAATTTTTTTATTTGGCCGCTTTCCTGATAGGGCTTGCCATTTCTGTCAAGTATTTGGCAGTATTCGGTATATTTTTTGTTTTATCAGGATTTTTTCTTGAGAAAAAATCGATAAAGGAAATAGTGAAAGACTGTTTATTTATGTGTATTTTTGTAATAGCAGGATTTTTTCTCGGCCAACCTTTTATTATATTTTATATAGGAACTTTTTTAAAAGCCATTTTCGGGTTAAGCCCTGTTTTTACAGTTCCTATTGGAGATCGCGGCGATCCTACATGGCATTTGTATTTAGTATGTTTAAAAAGATCAATAGGTATATGTTTATTTATAGCGTTTTTCTTATCTTTTTTGTTAATTTTTAAAAAGGATAGGCGAAAAGCAAGTATACTTATTTTGCCTTATATCCTGGCTTACTTTTTATTTATTTTTTTAGCAGCCAATGCGCGGCCAAGTTACTTAATGGGCGTTTTACCTTTCGTATGTATTTATACAGCTATCTTTATAGCTGACATAGTTTCTTATATAAATACTAGATTGCAAAATACATTTATTTATTCAATAGTAGGTTTTTTATTAGTAGCGCCTTCTTTGATTGATGTTCTTCGGTATGATTATTTACTTACAAAGCCGGACGCCAGGGCTATTTCAAAGTCATGGATAGAAGATAATATCCCAGAGGACTCCAACATATTAATAGAAGGCGCTTTTCCATGGGAAATAGTTCATAACCCCCCTTTGGTTGAAAATATAGAATGTCTTACAGAAGAGCTGAAAAAGATTCGAGATAATGGAGGCAATGGTGTTTTATGGAAGGCAAGGATTTCCCAGTTAAAGTATAAAAAAGTTCCAAAGTTTTTTTTGGAAAAAGAAAAGTATTTTAATAGAGATACTCTTTCACAGCACAACACTGATTACGTAGTAGTAAGCAGTTATTATGATCACGGCTTTTGGGCGAAAAAAGAAGACAGGGCATTGTTTTATGAAGAGCTGTCGAAGAAATATTCATTGATAAAGAGATTTACCGCAATGCCTTATATTGTTTGGTTCCCTTCCTTTGACACCTTAAAAGAAAATCCGGAAAACTTGAAATATGTAAATTTATTGGATCGCGGCCAGGAGCTAATCGCAGGGCCGAACATATTTATTTATAAGAAAGTGAAATGAATTGGAGGATAGGATGAAACTGTCAGTGGTGATACCTGTTTTTAATGAAGAGAAGACCATAAAAGAGATCATCAATAAGGTGCAGGCTGTAGACATTGATAAAGAAATAATCATAGTCGATGACGGCTCAACAGATGGGACAAGAGAAGTATTGCAGGAGTTAAAAAACGATAATATCAAGGTTTTTTTTCATGAGAAGAATTCAGGCAAAGGCCAGGCCTTAAAAACAGGATTTAAACAGGCCGTTGGGGATGTAGTAATTGTTCAGGATGCGGATTTGGAATATGATCCTGATGAATACAGGGCATTACTGGACCCCATTATAAAGCATAATGCTGATGTAGTATATGGCTCAAGGCTTTCAGGAGGCAGGACAGTGAGGGCTTACATGTTCTGGCATAAAGTAGGCAATGCTGTATTGACATTTTTTACTAATTTTCTTTATAATACGACTATTACTGACATGGAGACAGGATATAAAGTCTTTAAAAAAGAGGTTACGGATAATCTTGATATAAAATCCAAGGATTTTACAGTCGAGGCAGAGATAACAGCAAAGGTCTTTAAAAAAAGATATACGGTTTACGAAGTGCCAATCTCTTATTACGGCAGGAGCTATTCGGAAGGTAAAAAAATAAGATGGTACCATGCCATAAGCGCAATATGGGCTCTTATAAAATATAAGTTTATAGACTGATCATGACAGGAAAGAAGATGTCTATCAAAAATGTAACCAGGGACTATGGGTTTTTCGAAGGTTTCTTAGCGAAGAAGAGGGCAGAGATAGCGGATAGATTGATACCTCCTGCATCCAAAAGGGGTAAAATATTGGATATAGGCTGTGGCAATTACCCTTATTTTCTTAATAGCATAGATTTTGCTGAGAAATATGGAGTAGATCAAAATTTATCAAATAGCCGCAATGATATTCCTCAGAATATAAAACTGCAAAAGTTCAATATAGAGAAGGAAAACAGGATCGATTTTCCGGATGAATATTTTGACGTGGTGACTATGTTGGCCGTGCTGGAGCATATAGATCCTGGGGTGCTGCCTGAAAGAATCAGGGAAATATGCCGGATTTTAAAACCAAAAGGAATCTTTATCATTACGACTCCCGCGTCATGGACAGTTCCGATATTAAGTGTCATGGCTAAACTTAAATTAATAAGCCCTGTAGAGATAAGAGAGCATAAAGTATTATACTCCAGAAGCAGAATATCAGAGGCGCTTACAGGGAACAAGTTTCATAGTGAAAAAATAATGTCAGGTTATTTTGAATTATTTATGAATATTTGGTTAAGAGCGGAAAAATGAAGTATATGTGAGTATGAAGATTTTGGGGATAAGCACGAGGTTTGATATTGGTGGACTTGCGAGGAATACTGTGTTGCTGTTACAGAGCGCAAATCATACTACTTCGGGGAGGCATTATGGATTTAAAGGGATGGGATAAGATGGAAATTAAAAAAACCGAGGAGTTGCCAAGTAATGCATGGACATTGGGTTATTACCACTCATCTCATGAAAATTGGGACGGAAAAACTTGGGTAAGAAATTTACATGAATTAAAAATACGGGATTTGGCTTTATTTGTGTTAGGAGACGTAAGATGTAAAAAAATATTAGACATAGGATGCGGGCCTGGGATTTATATGCTTACAATTGCGAAAATGGGCGGGAAAGTTTCTGGCCAGGATATTTCTTCAGATTATGTCAACAAGTCTTCGATACTTTTGAAAGAAAATGGATTTGATGCAGATGTAAAGGCAGGAGATGCAGTTAAATTATTATTTGAAGATAATTATTTTGATGGGGTTTTTTCAGCAGATTTTTTTGAGCACATTAATTATGAACAGAAAAACCAAGTTATATCAGAAGTTTATAGGGTATTAAAACCAGGAGGGACATTTACTATAAAGACTCCTAATCTGGATTATTTAAGACTTTCTGTATTCTTAAAAAGATGCATGGCGGTTTTTAGATTAAGATCTCCGTTCAGAATATATATTCCGCATACCCATAATAATCCTAATAATGAACATCATGGATTAACTACTTATGCAGAGCTTTCAAATATTTTGTTTGATCACATGTTTCATAGCCCGAAAGTGGTTAATATACCCCTAAAAAGGAAAGGACTGTCTAAGTGGGTTACTAATTTTTTATTTGGAAAAAAGAGATTTAATGAACAAATAATTGTTACTACGCGCAAGCCATTATTTTATGGGTTTTATAGCGGGTAATAAAATATACACAGAGTGAGATATTATGTGCGGGATATGCGGGAAGGTTAGTTTAAATACGAATGCTAATATCAGTGAAGGCCTGATACGTAAGATGTGCAGTGTGCTTGCGCATCGCGGTCCTGATAATGAAGGAGTCTATTTAGGGACCCCGAACCACTCACTTCGTTCGGGTACGGGGCAGGCAAGGGTTGGGTTGGGGCATAGGAGGCTTAGCGTTATTGATGTTTCTTCTAGAGGGCATCAGCCTATGGGGAATGAGGACGGGTCTATATGGCTGGTGATGAATGGGGAGATATATAATTTTTCTGAACTTAGAAAAGATTTAGAGAAAAAAGGCCATATTTTTAAATCACATACAGATGCGGAAACAATAATTCATTTATATGAAGAAAAGGGCATAGATTGCCTTAATGATCTAAGGGGAGGGTTTGCGTTTACTATATGGGATGAGAAGAAACAACGGCTTTTTGTTGCTCGCGATAGAATAGGTAAAAAGTCAGTTTATTATACTTACAGGAATCAGACGCTGATATTTGCGTCTGAGATCAAGGCTATTCTTAAGGATCCTGAGACCTCGGTCGAGGTGAACAGAGGCGTTGTTACTGATTATCTGAGTTACGGGTATGTGCCTACTCCCGAAAGTATGTTCAAGGGCATTATGAAATTGCCCCCGGCGCATTTTATGATCTATGAAAAGGGCAATATAAAGATAGAAAAATACTGGGAGCTGGATTTTTCTAAAAAGAACAGACTTTCTGAGCCTGAATGCTGCAAAAGGATCATGGATCTGCTTGAAGAAGCGACTCGCATAAGGATGATCAGCGATGTGCCGCTGGGCGCTTTTTTAAGCGGCGGCATTGATTCAAGCGCTGTGGTTTACATGATGAGTAAATTAAGCTCAAAGCCCATAAAGACGTTTTCTATAGGTTTTGAGGATAGAGAATACAGTGAATTAAAGTTTGCCAGGCAGATAGCTGATAGGTTTGGGACAGAGCATAAGGAATATATGGTCAAACCTAACGCTATAGAGGTATTACCAAAACTTGTATGGCATTATAATGAACCATACGCGGATTCTTCTGCTCTTCCGAGCTATTATGTGGCTAAAATGACTCGACAGGAAGTTGCTGTGGCGCTTAATGGAGACGGGGGAGATGAGTGTTTTGGCGGGTATGAGAGGTTCATGGCGGCAAGGTTCGCTGAATATTTAAAGATAGTTCCTGCGCCTTTTTTAAGGGCTATTGCGGGGCGATTGCCTGAATCTCTCGGGCTTAAGGATTTCAGGACGAGGTTAAAAAGATTTTTATTAATGGCGTCAAAATCCTACCGTGAAAGGCATTATAACTGGGTCAGTATTTTTAGAGATAGCGAAAAAGAGGAGTTATTCAGCGGCGCGTTTAAGGATGAGATAAAAGACAGGGATAGTTTCGCGTATCTTGATGGCGCTTTTGATAGATGCAGGTCTAAGGATGTAGTGGATAAGGTCATGTCGGCTGATATAAGGACGAATCTCCTGGATGACCTGCTGGTAAAGATGGATATTGCCACTATGGCGAATTCATTGGAAGGACGTTCGCCTTTTTTGGATCACAGGATGATGGAATTTGCCGCTACCATCCCGAGCAGTATGAAAATAAAAGGTACGAGGCTTAAGTATATTCTGAAACAGGCACTTTCCGATGTATTACCTAAAGAGATACTTTCAAGAGGGAAGATGGGATTCGGAGTCCCGATAGACAGGTGGTTTCGTGATGAGCTTAAGGATTATTCTCATGAGATCTTGATGAGTAGCAAATGCATCAACAGGGGTTACTTTAAAAAGGAAGGCATAAAGGCTCTTCTGGATGGTCATTGCGAGGGCAGGGCTAATAATGGCGCCCGCATATGGAGCTTATTGAATCTGGAGCTCTGGCACAGGATGTTTGTGGATGGGGAGAGCATGTTATGAAGATAGTCAGGATAATCGCGAGGCTTAATGTTGGAGGACCTGCGAGGAATGCGGTGCTTTTGAGCGAGGGTTTGCGATGTGAGGGACAAGGGACCCCATACCAGTCGCTTCGCTCCGGTACGGGGCAGGCAAAAGACAAGGGACAAGGGGGTTATGAGACAATATTAGTCTGCGGAGAAGTCAGTAATAATGAGGGTGATATGACATACCTTGCAAGAGATAAAGGAGTTGTCCCTATTATAGTCAAGGAATTAGGAAGAGACCTCTCGATAATCAATGACTGGAAGGCATTTTGGAAGATATGTAAGATTATTCGCAAAGAGAAGCCTGATATCGTGCATACTCATACGGCAAAGGCGGGGGCATTAGGCAGGCTGGCAGGGATATTGTGCGGGTGTAGGCTGGTCCATACTTTTCATGGACATGTGTTTAGGGGGTATTTTGGCAGAGTAAAATCCTGGATGTTTTTGTGGGTGGAGAAAATCCTAGCATTATTTACGGATAAGATAATCACAGTGAGCGAGACATTAAAAAAAGAACTTGTTGTAGAATACAGAATTGCACCTGAAGGAAAAGTTCAGGTGGTAGAATTGGGATTTGATTTGGGGGAGCTTTTGAGTCTTCCTGTTAAAGAGGCCGGGGATATTGTGAAGATTGGGATAGTCGGGAGGTTGGTGCCGATAAAAAATCATAAGATGTTGTTTAGGGTAGCCAGCAGGGACAAGGGACAAGGGACAAGGGACAAGGTAAGGTTTATAGTGATTGGAGATGGAGGGCTGAGGAGTGATTTGGAAAATTATGTTAAAGAATTAGGGATAAAAGATATCGTAGAGTTTAAGGGATGGGTAAAAGATTTGAAGGAAATTTATGAAGATATGGATATCCTTGTATTGACTTCTCTTAATGAAGGGACGCCTGTGTCTATTATTGAGGCAATGGCTTCGGCAAGGCCTGTGGTGGCGACTGATGTAGGCGGGGTAAGGGATGTGGTGGAGGATGGAAAGAGCGGGTACTTGGTAAAGTCAGGAGATGAAAGAGATTTTTCGGAAAAATTAGCGGGATTAGTGAGCGACAGAGATAAGCGGCTGCGATTCGGAGAATATGGCAGGGAATCAGTCAGGGAAAGATTTTCAAAAGAGAGATTGATAAAAGATATATATAAGTTGTATAATAAAGCTTTGAGCAAAGGAGATAGTTTAAGATGAAGACATTGATTACAGGGGGCGCGGGGTTTATTGGATCTCATCTTGCGGATGAATTGATCAAGGCTGGCAACAGTGTTACCGCGCTTGATGACCTGTCTACCGGCAGGTTTGAGAATATTGCGCATCTGGATGGAAATAAGAATTTTCGTTTTGTCGAAGGCACGGTTTTAAACGAGTCGCTGGTGGATAAACTTGTTGAGAAATGTGATGCCGTATATCATCTGGCCGCGGCAGTAGGCGTGGATCTGATAGTAAAGAAGCCGCTTGAGTCCCTGGTTACAAATATAAAGGGAAGTGAAATAGTGCTGGAGATGGTGCATCGTTATCATAAAAAGGTACTTATTACCTCTACTTCAGAGATATACGGTAAGAATACGAATGGCCCTTTAAAGGAAGAGGACGACAGGATCCTGGGCTCGCCTTTAAAGGCGCGATGGGGATACTCTACTGCAAAGGCAGTGGATGAGATACTCGCTTATACATACTGGCGTCAGAAAAAGGTGCCCAGTGTAATAGTAAGGCTTTTTAATACAGTTGGGCCGAGACAGACAGGCGCTTATGGAATGGTGGTCCCTAGATTTGTAAATCAGTCGCTTAAAGGTAAAGACATAACCATTTATGGAGACGGGAAACAGTCGAGGTGTTTTTTACATGTAAAGGATGTAGTTGGAGCGCTTATAAAATTGATGACTAATAAAGACGCGGTAGGCAAGGTCTTTAATATAGGCAGTCAGGAAGAGATAAGCATAGAGAATCTTGCTAAAAAAGTAATAGAGATCACGAAGAGCAGATCAAAACTCGTCTATATCCCTTATGATAAGGCATATGAAGATGGATTTGAGGATATGCAGCGAAGGGTACCTGATACCACAAAGGTCAATAAGGCCATAGGATTTAAACCAACCATAGATCTCGAAGGGATTATAAAGAGTGTAGTGGATTATAGCATGACGCATCACGAGAAAGGCAAATGATACCACTAAAGACCTACCTTATACCATTTTTTACCTCTTTCGCGCTTTCCATACTTTTAACCCCTCTTGTAAGAAGAATCGCTTTAAACAGAGGCTATATCGCGAAACCTACAAAGGACAGGTGGCATAAGACAGAAACCGCGCTTTTTGGCGGCATAGCTATCTTTATTTCCTTTATTGTCCCCTACGTTATTTTTGTAAAACCTGATATTAATATTACGGGTATTATTCTTTGCGGGGCCATGATCTTTGCGCTAGGGCTTTTTGATGATATCAAACATATAAAGCCTCACACCAAGCTCATAGGTCAGATCATTATCGCGTCCCTGCTGGTAAGTTTTGGCGTGAACATAAAGGTCATCCCATACCAGATAATAAGTATGCCTCTTACAGTTCTGTGGATAGTAGCTATTGTAAATTCCTTTAATCTCCTTGATAATATGGACGGGCTTTCAGCTGGCATCGCGGCTATTGTTTCCAGCATCATATTCGTGTTCGCGCTTTTAAATGGGAGTCTTTTGCTGGCATTACCGGCATTAATACTCGCGGGTAGTCTACTCGGCTTTTTAAGATATAATTTTAACCCTGCTAAGATCTTTATGGGGGATTCCGGCAGTATGTTTATAGGTTTTATGCTGGCAGCTATAACGCTGCAGGGCAGCTGGAAAGAGTCCACGCATTTAGTGATGATACTTGTTATACCTGTCCTGGTCCTTGCTGTCCCGATCCTTGATACAGTGTTTGTGGCAATTGCAAGAAGCTTAAGTAAGCATAAAATATTTCAAGGAGGCAGGGATCATATATCGCACAGGATGGTGGTCCTGGGGCTCTCTGACAAGAAGACTGTGATCGCCTTATATTGCATAAGTATACTTTTTGGCGGCATAAGCGTTCTATCAATGTTTGTCAGTTCTATGGTGACGCTGATGCTTGTTCTGGTAGCGGCCATAACGCTTATATATTTTGCTACATTTCTAGGCAAGGTCAAGGTCTATACAGACCTCGAGCCAAAGGATTTTAAGAAAAAAAGCGGTAAGGTGATATTAGATGGCATGTTGATGCACAAGAGAAGGATGCTGGAGGTAGGGATCGACTTTATATTGATATGTGTCGCATATGTGTCAGCATATCTTTTAAGGTTCGAGGGTATATTGTCTTTGGAAAATCAGAGCCTTATTGTAAAGTCATTGCCTGTAGTGGTGATCATAAAATACGCGGTATTTTTTAAATTCGGACTTTATAGAGGTATCTGGAGATATGTAAGCGTGACAGATCTTATAGATATCTTCAAGGCTATTTTATTCGCGTCGGTTGCCGCGGCAATGGCTGTGCTTTTTGTATGGAGATTCCAGGGATTTTCAAGAGCAGTTTTTGTTATTGATTGGCTTTTACTTTTTGTCCTGATCTCAGGGACAAGGATCCTTGAGAGGATCTACAAGGAGATATTTGACCAGGCCAGTTTGAGCGGTAAGAATGTTTTGATCTATGGAGCAGGGGACGCGGGAGAGATCGTTTTAAGAGAGATAAAGAATAACAAGATCCTTGGATATAAACCAGTGGGATTTTTAGATGATGACGAGGAAAAGTTGGGCAGGCGCATACACGGTGTTTCTGTTTTAGGTTCAAGGAAAGATATGATGCAGATAACTAAACGCAAAGAGGTACATGAGATCATAGTAGCCATACCTGACCTTCCAAAGGATCTTTTCGAAGAAACAGTAGGTATTTGCAGGAGTTTGGATATAAACTGCAAGAAGATGCAAGACATCCTGCCGAAATAACATGAAAATCGGAATTGACATTCGCTCAACGCTTAAAAAGAAAACAGGCATAGGGAAATATACGCTTAATCTGATCAATGCCCTGGCAAGGGTGGATTCTGATAATAGTTATTATCTGTATAGCAGGAAAAAGATCCTGGATTTTAAGAGACGTTTGCCTAAATTGCCAGGCGCGAATTTTTCGCATTGCAGGGTGTTGCGGGATCTGGATGTGTTTCATACCTCATCTTATGATCTAGAAAAGCCCAAGAAGGCAAAATATATTGTTACAATTCATGACGTGATCATCAAGGCATATCCGCACGGGCACAGTGAACAGACAATAAAGGAAGTAGATGAGAAGCTCAAGAGGGTTTTGGGCGAGGCAGATGTGCTGGTAGCGGATTCGTATAATACTAAGGCGGATTTGGTGAAGTTTTATGGGGTTGGCGAGAAGAGAATAACTGTTATATATCCTGGGGTGAATGTTAGGGACCCCGTACCAGTCGCTTCGCTCCGGTACGGGGCAGGCAAGGGTAATGGGGAATACATACTTTTTGTGGGGACTCTGGAGCCTCGGAAGAATGTGGAAGGGGTTATTAAGGCATTTGATTGGCTGAAGAAAGAATATGGTATAAAGCATAAACTGTATATCGTAGGCATGAAGGGGTGGATGTTTGAGAATATCTTTAAGGTATACGAGGCCTCAGAGTTTAAGAATGACATAATATTTAAAGGTTATGTGGATGATGGGGAATTAGACAGGCTATATAGACAGGCAACCCTTTTTGTATACCCTTCATTCTATGAAGGGTTTGGCTTTCCAGTAATAGAGGCATTTAGTTATGGCCTGCCTGTTGTCACGTCCAGGACTTCTTCATGTGGTGAGATAGGTAAAGACAGCGCCTTACTCGTAGATCCTGCGAATTACAAGGATATTGGCGAGAGGATATTGAAGATCCTCAATAGCGAGGATCTTCAAAAAGAGCTGGCCAATAGAGGTATTGACAGGGCCAAAGAATTTTCATGGGATAGGACTGCGAAGGAATTTTTGAAATTGATTACCTCCACCTGTTCGACCTCGTAGGTTGGAATCTATATATTTTATTGACAACTAGTTATATTTTGATATAATAATTCATACAATTAAATATTGATCTTCGGGACGGGGTGAAATTCCCCACCGGCGGTGATAGTCCGCGAGCCCCTGTATAACGCAGGGTGAGCAGACTCGGTGAGATTCCGAGACCGATAGTTAAAGGCTAGATGGTAGAAGACAAGAACGCTATGTTACCCGAAGATCATCTTCGGGTTTTTTATTTAGTCCGCCTCAGGCGGACTAAATAACCCCGAGCTTGTCGAGGGGTTTACGGTAATAGAGGAGAGTCATGAGATTTAACGCCATTCAAGATGTGATCTCGGATTTTAAAAGAGGCAAGATGGTCATTGTCATAGATGACGAGGGCCGTGAGAACGAGGGTGATCTTGTTGTTGCTGCCAGGTTTGCTGACAAAGATGCCATAAACTTCATGATAAAGCATGGCAGGGGCTTGGTCTGTGTGCCTATGGAGGGCAAGCGCTTAGATGGATTAGGGCTGCATCCTATGTTCGAAGATAATCAGGATCCTTATAAGACTGCGTGGACTATTTCTATTGATGCGAAAAAGGGTGTTAAGACAGGCATATCTGCGCATGATCGATCAGTTACTGTAAAGGCGCTTATAAATCCAAGGACAAGACCCAGTGACCTTGTGCGGCCTGGCCACATATTTCCTCTTAGGGCAAAACAGGGCGGCATCTTGACGCGCGCAGGTCATACAGAGGCATGCGTTGACCTGGCGAGGCTTGCCGGACTTTATCCAGCCGGTGTCATATGCGAGATAATAAAGGAAGACGGTACTATGGCAAGGACGCCTGATCTCGTGAAGTTCTCAAAGAGATACGGATTAAAAATCTGCACGATCGCGGATCTGATAGAATTCAGGCGGCGCTCAGAGAAGCTTGTAAAACGTATTGTCTCAACCCAGATCCCAACAGAATTTGGAAAATTTAAATTGCATATGTACGAATCTGCCATAGATGGGTCTCATCATGTTGCGCTGGTGAAAGGCGACCTCAGTGTGAATGGCCCTGTATTCGTGCGTGTTCATTCAGAATGCCTTACAGGCGATATCTTTGGTTCAAAGAGATGTGATTGTGGCGAACAGTTAAGACAGGCAATGAAGATCATAGACCAAAAAGGCAGCGGCGTACTCCTTTATATGAGGCAGGAAGGCAGGGGCATAGGGCTTATGAACAAGATACGAGCATATGCCCTGCAGGATAAAGGCCTGGATACAGTTCAGGCCAACGAGGCGCTTGGTTTTAAGCCAGACCTGAGGGATTATGGCATAGGCGCGCAGATACTCGTGGATCTGGGCCTGAAAAAGATAAATCTCATGACCAATAATCCAAAAAAGATCGTAGGGCTTGAGGGATATGGACTTGAGGTTGTCAGGAGGGTTTCTCTTGAGATGGAGCCGACGCATTCGAACAGGCGATACTTAAGAACAAAAAAAGAAAAGTTAGGACATAGACTAACAAAATATAGTTAACCCCATTCCAAATTCTGAGTGATGCGCAATTTATTTTTTGGAACTACTTGCGTACAATTCTGATGGATTGTTTGATTATCTTTAAGAATTTGGAACGGGGTTCAACTCACGTGCTCATTGAAGGAGGTAGGGTATGGTAAAGACTATTAGTGCGCAATTGATTGCAAAAGGGAAGAAGTTTGGTATAATTGCTTCCAGATTCAATGATTTTATTACTAACCGACTTTTGGAAGGCTGCATGGATACTTTGTTGCGCCATGGCGTGAAAGATAGCGACGTGACAGTAGCATGGGTGCCCGGTTCATTTGAAATCCCTGTTTTAGCGCACCGTATGGCAAAATCTAAAAAGTATGACTCTGTAATATGTCTTGGTACGGTGATCAGGGGTTCTACCCCGCATTTTGATTATATCGCCAGTGAGGTTGCAAAGGGTGTTGCGCATGTCTCGTTTGCTACAGGTGTGCCCGCAATATTCGGCATAATCACCGCTGATTCTATCGAACAGGCGATAGAAAGGGCTGGCACAAAGGAAGGCAATAAGGGCCGCGACGCAGCTCTATCAGCAATAGAGATGGCGAACTTAGTGGATGAGGTCTAAAAATGAGAAAACGCACATTGGCGCGGGAATGCGCCCTGAAGATCTTATATAGGATCGAGATCTCCAAGGAATCCATGAGGGATAGCATGAAGGATTTCTGGTCCGTAGAAAAGACAGATAAGGAAGTGAAGGATTTTGCGAATTCCATCGTGGATGGCACATGCGAAAATCTTTCCGGTATAGATAAACTTATCTCTAAATATGCTGACAACTGGGACATAAAAAGAATAGCTGTCATAGACAAGAATGTCCTGCGTATGGGCATCTACGAGATGCTGCATAGAGAGGATATTCCTCCAAAGGTCTCCATAAACGAGGCAATAGAGCTTGCCAAAAGATATGGAGATGTTGATTCTGGAAAATTTGTGAATGGTATACTGGACAAGGTCAGGAAGACAGAATGCAAAAAGTAGCAGATCTACATATTCACACCAATCTGTCAGATGGCACGTTTTCGCCTGAGAAAATCGTGGAGTATTCAAAAGCAAAGGGCCTGGCAGCGATCGCCATAACAGACCATGACACCTGTAAAGGGATCGCGCCTGCTATCATGGTAGCCAAGGGCCTTGGTATAGAAGTCATCCCTGGTATAGAGTTGAGCGCAGAGATGGATGATCGGGACCTGCATATACTTGGTTATTTTATAGACTGGCAGAACCAGGAATTTTTGAAAAAATTGGAGCACATTGTCCATATCAGAAAAGAACGCGCAAAAGAAATATTAAAAAGGCTAAAAAGGGTCAATGTTGACCTGGATGAAGGAGAACTTTTTAAATTGGCTAGCTGTTGTTCTGTTGGGCGTTTGCATATAGCGCAGCTTTTGTTTAAAAAGGGTTATGTTTCATCTATATCTGGCGCGTTTAAAGAGTATATTGGAGATAGTAGCCCATGTTATGTTAAAAAATTTAAACTCTCGCCCAAAGAGGCAGTGGATATGATAAAGGGAGTGGGGGGAGTGGCTGTCTTGGCCCATCCAAAGACGATTAATACCAAAGATAGGCCTTTAGAAGATTTTGTTGCCTTACTTGTGAAAGATGGGATACAGGGCATAGAGGCATATCATTCTGACAATACACAAAAGGACGAAAAGAAATTTAATGATCTTGCTGAAAAATATAATTTAGTCATGACTGGCGGTTCAGACTGTCACGGCTTTGGCAAAAAACAGATCTTGATAGGCAAGGTAAAGATTCCGTATGAACTGGTTGAAAGACTTAAGGGCTTGAAATGATCAATAAACATGAATTTTTTATGAGAAAGACTCTGGAACTGGCTGGAGACGGCAGGGGCACTAGCAATCCTAATCCAATGGTGGGCGCAGTAGTGGTAAAGAATGGGAAAATCATATCCAGTGCCTATCACAAGAGACCTGGCAGCCTGCATGCAGAGGCCATTGCATTAAGAAAGGCAGGAAAAAGGGCAAAAGACGCCACGCTCTATGTAAATCTAGAACCATGTAGGCACATAGGACGCACCCCACCGTGCACGGACGCCATTATAAAGAACAAGATAAAAAAAGTATACTGTGCGATGAAAGATCCTAATCCTCTAAATAGCGGCCGCGGCATTGATATATTAAAAAAGAATAAGATCGATGTGTCCGTGGGGCTCTTGCGGGACGAGGCGCTAAAATTAAACGAGGTTTTTACAAAATATATTACGAAAAAGATGCCATTTGTGACTTTAAAGATGGCAGAGTCTCTGGATGGAAAGATCGCTACAAGAAGCAGGGATTCAAAGTGGATAACTTCTGATATTTCTAGAAATTATGGCCATAGATTGCGTAGCCAGGTCGATGCGATACTGGTAGGTGTAAATACTATTTTAAAAGATGATCCATTGCTTACCTCAAGGAGGGCTCGCTCTCCCATAAAGGTCGTGCTCGACCCAGATCTAAAGGTATCTGAACGCGCAAAGATCTTTTCAAGGAAATCACCAAGTCTTTCCATAGTCGTCATACTAAAAAGTTCTTTATCTAAAAGATCCTCCATAGAAAAGATCAGGAGATTGAATAAAAAAGGTGTCCTTGTACTGACCTACCCTGGAAAGAACAGGAAGATAGACCTAAAAGCGCTCTTAAAGGAACTTGCTGAACTTGAGATAGCTCATCTTTTGATCGAGGGTGGAGGCGAAACCTCCGCAGGATTTATAGAAAAAGGATTAGTGGATAGAGTTTTCTTTTTTATAGCGCCAAAGATAATCGGAGGAAAAGACGCCGTGACTTCAGTAGAAGGTTTAGGAGTTGATAGAGTTAAAAAGGCTATAAAGTTGAAAGATATTAAAATCGAAAATATCGGAGAAGATATTTTAATAAAAGGAGACATAAAAGCTGACAGCTTATAGCTGAAGGCTGATAGCTTATCATGTTTACAGGAATAATTGAAGAAATGGGCTCAGTTGCAGGAATAGCGAGAAATCGCCTTAGGATAAGAGGGGCACTTGTCTCATCTGATGCAAAGATAGGCGACAGCATAGCTATTAATGGTACGTGCCTCAGCGTTACAGATATAAAGGGCGAGGTGCTTAGTTTTGACGCAATACAAGAGACACTTAAAAGAACTACGCTTGGCCAGCTAAAGATCAATGACCCTGTAAATCTTGAAAGAAGCCTAAAAGCAGATTCGAGGATGGGCGGTCATTTTGTAACCGGCCATATAGATTACACTGCCAGGATAATTGATATACTAAAAGGTTCAGGTGGAACTGGTTTTAGAATCTCCCTCTCTGCTGAATTTTCAGGATTTGTAGTAGAAAAAGGCTCCATAGCCCTGGATGGGATCAGTCTTACAGTGGCTAATGTTACAAGGGAGACCTTCACAGTATACTTAATCCCCCACACCTTAAAAGTCACAACCTTTGGCAAAAAGAAAAAAGGTGATTTTCTTAACGTAGAAACAGACCTACTGGCAAAATATCTCGCCAAACAAACACAAAAACCCAGCCTAGAGAACGTTCTTAAAAAATACAACTATATAGGTTGAACCTTGATATTGGTTCTAGTATAATAAAACTAACGGAAGGGGTGTACCATGTTTATTGTTATAAATCTAGTATGGTTTTTTGTGATCGTTGCTTTGGTGTTGTTCTTGACGAGGAAACACAAGGATTCTTCTTCTAAGGAGAGTGATGAAAAGATCAATGCGCTTCGGACAGAATGGAGCAATACGCTTTCGAAGAATACAGACCTTATATTGAAACAGCTGAACAATATGAATAATTCCGTTGGTTCTCAGCTCAGTAGCACTTCAAAGGTCTTTGGAGAGGTCAGGCAGAGCCTGGGTTCTCTGGACCAGAGAGCGCAGCAGATCCATGAAGTGGGCAGGGATATATCGAGCCTGCAGGAGATCCTTAGGGCGCCGAAAATGAGAGGTGGCCTTGGGGAGTTATTTCTGGAAAATCTCCTGGGGCAGATAATGCCAAACAAGGATCTTTACACTTTGCAGTATTCGTTTAAGAGCGGCGAAAGAGTGGACGCGGTGATAAAGATCGGTAAGAAGCTGGTACCTGTGGATTCAAAGTTTCCCATGGAGAGCTTTACGCGTTTTATAAAGGCTGAGAATGATGAAGACAGGAAGCGGGCCAAGAAAGAATTTGTTAAAGCGATAAGAGAGCATATAAACTCTATCGCGAGTAAATACATCCTTCCGGATGAAGACACCTATGATTTCGCGCTTATGTATATACCTGCTGAAAATGTCTACTACGAGGCTATTATAAAGGATGAGGATTTCGGGGAACAGAAGTCAATATTTTCTCATGCCGTATCAAGAAAGGTCATACCTGTTTCACCGAACAGTTTCTACGCGTATCTGCAGGTTATTATCCTTGGCCTGAGAGGCTTGGGCATAGAAGAAAAGACACAGGAGGTCATAAAGAAGCTAATAACCCTAAAAGGCTCTCTTGAAAAATTCAAACTGGACTTCGACAAGATGGGCACGCACATAGAGAACATTAAATCCAGTTACGACAGGGCAGAAGACCGTCTTGATAAGTTCGATAATAAACTTTCAACCATAGATTCTCTGGATAGAAAGAAGATAGAAAAAAAGGGGTAAATAATAAGCATGCTCTTAGTGGCAAAGGGGCGTGCCCCGTTCCAAATTTCCTGATGTCATGACATCAGGAAATTTGGAACGGGGAGTAGCGCAGTTTGGCTAGCGCGCTGCGTTCGGGACGCAGAGGTCATGGGTTCAAGTCCCATCTCCCCGACCACCTGAGACATGTCTTATAAGCGTCTACATATTTTTTACTCTGGTCAAGTTCAAGGAGTTGGATTTAGGTACACTGCGCGCAGAGTTGCGTCTAATCTTGGACTGGTTGGCTGGGCAAGGAATTTAAGCGATGGCAAGGTGGAAGTCGTGTGCGAGGGGGAAGAAGGAAAAATTAAGAGATTTTTGGATGAGGTAACTACAGATTTTCATATAAAAGATACACAGATAAGCTGGCAGGAACCAACACAGGAATTTAATAGGTTTGAGATAAGATTTTGAGATGAAAAAAGATATAGAGCAAAAGATAAAAAAGCTGCGTCAGATCATTGATCATCATGATCGCAGGTATTATGTTGAGAATAAGCCTGAGG